>NZ_JAUBRP010000041.1:0-61008 GCF_036701935.1 Microcoleus sp. M2_D5
GGTATTTTAAAATCCCAAAAGCCTTTCGACCCCAATTATGCGATCGCTACCCCTTGACAGCTCAAGACAGTATCTACAGGAATTAATGAAATAACTTATGACACAACTACTTTTACTCGTTAATAGGCTCTGCCTGGTAACGCAGATACGGAGGCTCTGCCTCCAATTTTCCGGCTCGTAAGCGAGGCAGAGCCTCTGGAAATGGGTTCCCAGGCATAGCCGGGGAACCAGTTACTGCCTTCATATGTGGTCACAATCTAAAATCTAAAATCTAAAATCTAAAATCTAAAATCGAATGACGCAACTACTTCAAAATTTGCCAACTCAACCCCTATCCCAACCCCCAGCTTGGCTGATCCAAGCTGTCAGGAACCACGCACCAGAACTCCCCGGAAACTATGCCGCCGCACTTCTCTGGTATAGAGGAATTCAAAACCCCGAACAAATACCCGGTTTCTTAAATCCCAAACTTTACCAACCAGCAAGTCCCTTTGAATTCGGACTAGAAATGAACTGGGCAATAGAAAGAATCCAGCAAGCACGCAACAGCGGCGAAAAAGTCGCAATTTGGGGAGATTTCGACGCCGACGGCATTACCTCAACCTCCGTACTTTGGGATGGACTGGGAGAATTTTTTGCTCAAAACGACCAATTAACTTATTACATTCCCAACCGCTTAACCGAATCTCACGGACTCAATATTCCAGGAATAGATGCCTTAGCAAAAGCGGGAATCAGCTTAATTATTACCTGCGATACCGGCAGTACAAACATCGCCGAAATCGAATATGCCACCAGCTTAAACATCGATACAATTGTCACCGACCATCATACATTACCAGACGATCGCCCGCCAGCTACAGCCATTATCAATCCCCGCTACTTTCCCCCAAACCACCAACTATTTAACCTTTCAGGAGTGGGAGTAGCTTACAAATTAATTGAAGCATTATATCACACATTACCGGATATTCCGCACCGCCCGATCGCAGATTTATTAGAATTAGTGGCGATCGGCTTAATTGCCGATTTAGTCCAACTCACAGGAGACTGCCGCTATCTAGCACAACTCGGAATCGAACAACTGCAAAAACAACTCACAAATCCCACCCGTCCAGGAGTTGCAAAATTGCTCGAACTGTGCAAAAGATCGGGCGATCGCCCAACCGACATTTCCTTCGGCCTCGGCCCCCGAATCAACGCCGTCAGCCGCATTCAGGGCGACGCCAGCTTCTGCGTAGAACTCCTCACCAGCCGCGACAAAAAACGCTGCGAAGAACTAGCAAATCTAACCGAAATTGCCAACTCCCGGCGCAAATCTTTACAAAAAGATGTTGCCAAAGATGCCGCCAACAAATTAGCCAAACTCGACCTTTCAACTACTAGCGTCATCGTCCTCAGCGACCCTCAATGGCCCGTAGGAGTATTAGGATTAGTAGCGGGACAAATCGCCCAAGAATACGGCCGCCCCGTGATTTTATTCAGCACAGAAGGAAGCGAAGAAATTAACGAAAATTCCCCTGAAACACAATTTATCGATTCCTTAAACCCAGAATTACCAACACTCCCCCAATCCAAAATTCCAAATCCAAAATCTAAAATAGCTAGGGGTTCAGCGCGTTCCGCCAATCAAATCGACCTTTACCAATTAGTCAAAGGCCAAGCGCATTTATTGGACAGATTTGGCGGTCATCCCTTCGCGGCAGGATTGAGTCTCCCTGTGGAAAATATCCCCCTATTTACCGATGCGGTAAATCAGCAACTGCGACAACAATACAGCACCGATAGTTTAACAGCCGCCCCCGTTCAAGCAGACCTAAAAATTACTGTATCCGAATTAGGCAAAGACTTATTTCAAGAACTAAAATTGCTCGAACCGTGCGGTATGGGCAATCCAGCACCCAAATTGCTGATTGAAAACTGCTGGTTTGAGAATCTCTGGAATCAAAAAATCAAGGATTTGAAAGGACAAAAAGTAGAATATATCAAAACAGAATTTACAATTAGGGATGAATCTAGCCCTACGGGATTTCCCGGCATTTGGTGGGGACACAATCAAAATGAAGTTCCCCAAGGCCGCTGCGATGTCACCGTTGAACTCGATTTTAATACTTACAAATCGCGGTATGAAGTGCGCCTCGTAGCAGTGCAAGAACGCACGGAAGAGGGCCAAATCAATTCGCCCGCTAAAATAGATTGGATCGTAGATTGGCGCAATAAAAATAATGATGGAGAGTTGTTAGCAGCCAGCACAAACTTAGAATCTTCAATGTCGATCGACAATCTAGTTTACAATTCCGAAAAGGTCGATCGCGAAAACTCGATCGTCCTCAAACAATGCCCCGCAAGCTGGGACGAACTGCGGATCTGGTTTCGGCAAGCACAGCACACTCAGAAAAAACTCGCGATCGCCTACACATTACCTCCACTCGTACCCCCACAGCAAATCTGCCAACAGCTAATCGGCATCGCAAAATACCTCAGCCGCACCAAAAAACCCGTCACCAGACAGCAACTGGGTCAAAAACTCGGCATCAGCGACACCTCCCTGCAACTGGGGTTCAAAACCCTAACATATCTCGGTTTCCAAATCAATTATCGCGATCGAGCTTTCCACATCACCAAACAACCCGAAACCGCACAGCAGCAATCCGCCCGCGATCAAATCCCGCAACGGTTATTAGATACCCAATCCCTTCAATTCTCAGTGCCAAATTCCCCCATCGCCGCCCGTTTTGCAGCGCAATTCCTAGCAGCAGTATCCGAAGAACAATTCCGGCGGAAATATTTCTGTGAAGTACCCCTTTCCACCATTGTGTCGATCGCCAGAGAAACCGTTTTCCAAGAAGATTCTACAGAAAATCCCTTCTAACTGAGATATTGCACTATTCTCAATTAGCCTTTTAGGAACAGGCTTTCCGGCCTGTTCCACAAGAAAATTCACTCTTTGTGGAACAGGCCGGAAAGCCTGTTGCTGACAATGGTGCAAGATATCAGTTCTAACTGAGATATTGCCCCATTATCAAGAACGGCCTCTCCGGCCCGTTCCACTCATCAGATAACTTTTGTTATGGGGTACGCACCCTGTTACCACAGATGGGGCTGGCTTTTTGGCCCCTAAAGGGAGAGAACTTTTTGTGTATCTGCCTTAAGAGGCCTATTCCTGACACGGAGGCAACATCTCAGTTCTAAGAAATATCTTACTTCTGAATTCATCCCGATAAAATAAGGCATAGGGCAATGGGAGTTATCCGTTGCGAGTCAGACCCAAAACTCATAACTCCTAACTCACAAGCCAAAACCCAAAACTCCCCACCGCTTTCACTCGATCGCCCATCTCCAATTTAAAACCCCTATGCTTCTCTGTCCCCGCTGCCAATTTGAAAATCCCAATCCAAACAAGTTTTGTCAACAATGCGGAAATTCCCTAATTTACAAACCTTGCCACGAATGCGGTGCCCAAGTCGCTTTTAGCGCCGCATTATGTCAGAATTGCGGCGTCGCAACAGGTCAAGTGTGGCGGGCCATTATCTGCGGTCGATCGAATTTTCCAGCAGTCGAACCAGACGAGTCAACCCTACCCCCAGCCGAGTTTCCCCAAACTACATCGCCCCAAAACTCTGGTGAACCAATCACAGACAGCATTCAAACAGAAATCACCACCCCAGCCGCATCCCCAACAGCAGTCGAACCAACATCTCCACAGCCTAGCGACGGCGAATTCAGCAGCCCAGAAATTGACCCTGTGGTAGCCGTAGGGGCGATCGCGCCAGCATCCTTTCAAACAACAGAAAAAAGCTCTACTACAGCACCAGAGCGCGAAATAACCCCATCTCAGGCGAATTTTACAACCGCACCACAGCCTAAACAAATTCAGGAAGCAACCGAGAACCCCGACAGCCCAAACATAGCTGACATCTCCCCCCAATCTCCCCAATTCCCCGTCCCCAATTCAGAATATTCAATCCCTTCCCAGCCAGCCGGAGCTTATTTAGACACTCAGCAGCGCTACCAACTCCTAGAAACCGTGCCGCCGAGAAAACGCTCAGACACAGTAGAAGTAACAGTATTAGACTGTCAGCCGCTAGAAATGTCACCCCTCAAAGCCATGCTAGCAGCCAACTCTGCCAGCGTCGCCAGACGAACATCCCCCTATACCGCCACAGCAATCAAAGGCGGAAAAAATTCAACTAATTCCGCCTTAGCAGAGCTCTGCCAAGGCATAGCTGAACCTTATCTGGCACTCCGGTGGCAATTCTCTCAAAACCTGCCAGTCATTCACGATAGCTGGTCAGACAACGAACAGGCAGTCCTGCTGCTAGAAGACTGCTCCCAATGGCCGCTGCTGGTAGAACGCTGGAGTCAACCCGAAACTTCCACCCAGCAAATTTTATACTGGCTGCACGAAATGACAGAACTGTGGGCTGCCCTAGAACCCTGGCGCTGTCGGCAAAGCTTGTTGGAACTGACTAATTTGCGAGTCAACCCCGACTCTTCCTTTTCCTTGGCTTCTTTGCGGCTGCAATACCTCTATCCCGAACCCGCCGGCTCCAACCTGCAACTGGTAGATTTGGGGCAACTGTGGCAGGTGATATTTAGCCAGTCCGATCGTCGCACTCAGTTTGGCGCATTGCTCGAACTGCTGCAACAAATGTACAGAGGCGAGATTAACACAATCGAAGAATTGCGATCGCGCCTAGAAACAGTTCCCCTCGAACTCCAACCCGCACCTTCACCAAGCTCAACCCCGACACGCAGGAATTACCGCAGCACCGACGAGTCGCCCCCCGACGTTGGCGAGGTCTTAACCCAGCCCATGCCACTCCAGATTTACAGCTTAGAAGACGCAGGCCTCACCGATGTCGGCCGCACGCGCGACCACAACGAAGACTTCTTCAGCATCTGGACTCAGCTCAACAAACTCGAAAGCTCCTTCGGTCGCATCTTTCAAACCAAAGGGCTTTACATTCTCTGCGACGGCATGGGCGGACACGACAGCGGAGAAGTAGCCAGCCAACTAGCGGCTGAAACCCTCAGAGAATTCTTTCAAACCCGTTGGGAAAATCAACTACCTCCGGCAGACACCATCCGCGAGGGAGTCCTGCTAGCCAACAAAGCCATCTTTGAAATCAATCAAAAGGACGGACGCTCCGGCAGCGCCCGCATGGGTACAACTCTAGTCGCAGTCTTAGTTCAAGACACCCAATTCGCCGTTGCCCACGTCGGCGACAGCCGCCTCTACCGACTGAGAAAAGGACAAACCCTAGAAAAAATCACCTCAGACCACGAAGTAGGGCAGCGCGAAATTAAGCGCGGGGTTGACCCGGAAACTGCTTATGCCCGTCCCGACGCCTATCAACTCACTCAAGCCATCGGCCCGCGAGACAGTAATTTTCTCAAGCCAGAGGTGCAGTTTTTAGACTTGTGCGAAGATACCTTATTAATTTTGGCCTCCGACGGCCTGACAGATAATGATTTGTTGGAAACTCACTGGGCCAGCACTCTCGAACCCCTGTTCAATCCCCAAGCCGATCTCGATCGGGGAGTTGCCGAGTTGATTGAACTGGGCAACCAACGCAACGGTCACGACAATATCACGGCAATTATCATTCGGGCCCAGGTAGGCGCATTTCGATTTTAGACTTTCGATGCTCCAAACTTTTTCTTGCCCGCCGCCAAGCCGGCGGCCCCCAGACTTAAACCTGCAATTGTTGCAGGTTCGGGAACAGCCTCTGAGTTTTCAGAGCAAGGCTTGACTTCCTCTGCTATTACATATCCGCTGTTGAGGTAGCTTCCGTTTGATTGGAAACCATTTTGCAGCCAGCTCATTCTAGATCCTGGCCCGTCGCTATTCCCAAATATGACCAGATTTGGAGGTGTTCGTATATTTCCAAATGCCCAATTTCCCCACAGATTCGGTTCTTCGTCGGAAGCGGAAAAGGAAAAACTTGCCATAACAACTTGTAATTGATTTCGGTCAAACGGTGCCCACAAGAAAGGTGAAAGCATTCTAGCCCTATCGCCAACTGTAGCTTGGGACAAGTTCCACGACAGCCCGAATATACTTACCGCAAAATCCTGTACTACAAACCATTTATCGCTGGCCTTAATTTCTAAAGGAGGTCTTCCCAACCTTGTTGACGGAAAAATAGCTTCATAAGGAGTCGATTCATCATAGCTGAAAGAGCCTACAGCTACAGGAGTGTCCGCGCCCTGAAAAAAAGTTAATTTCACTGATGCAGCCTCTGCCGATTTCACTGCGGTCGCCCCCAATCCCAAAATAGCAGCAGTAGCAACAGCCATTTTTGACAAGTTTTTAGTCATTGTTATTCCGTCCTTACTTTTGATAGGATTAATGCTTGGGTAAAAAGCTTTATCTATTTATCAGGAATAATACGGGAAATATTTTACAAACAATGAGAGATCGATTGCATCTTTATGCAATCTTTAATAAAGAATGTGCTTTAATAAAGATTTGATGAAGCTAAGGGCGGAAATTATAGTAATAATACCTGTTTCGCGAACGATTCAACAGATCGCTCTATAGTAAATTTACGGTTAAACGCTGCAAGAGAGCTCGTTATTAGTTTCTCGTTCGATAGCCAGCTATTACAGTTGGCGCTGGGCAAAAGAATTGCCCAGCCTGAAGCGGGGCAACTCCTGCTAGTTATTAGCAGATTAACCACATCAATCGCAAATGCTGCTGACTCTTTTAGATCCAGAAAAACAGACCCCCCTGCAACAGTGGAGTTTCGAGAGCGAATCCATTATTCGCATCGGCCGCTCTCCAGAAAATCACGTTGTGATCCCCAATGCTCTAGTGTCGCGGCAGCATCTGGAATTGCAAAGAGTTAATAACGGGAGATCCAGTCAGTGGTACTTAGTCAATTCGGGGACAAATGGCACTTTGGTTAACGGTATTCTCATGTCTCAGGGTTGGATATCCGACGGTGCCCTGATCCAGTTGGCGCGGGGCGGCCCAACTCTGCATTTCCAAGCTATTACTATTGAACTCGGCGGCAAAATTGAGGCGAGCTCCACCGTCAATCTTGTGGCACCGAGGTGTACCCACGCGGGAAACCCGCCGGGGAATTTATTCTGCATCCACTGCGGCGAACCGATTAAAGTCGATCGCACGGTGCGCCACTACCAAGTGCTGCGAACTTTGGGCCAAGGCGGTATGGGGACAACGACTTTAGCCTGGGATCGAGAGAAAGCGAAAGCTCAACAACCTGGAAGTTCCCCCGCAGCTTCTCTGGTAGTCCTCAAGGAAATGAATGCTGATATGGCTCAAATCGCCAAAGCTCAAGAACTGTTTGAACGTGAAGCTAAAACTCTCAAGGCCCTCCACCATCGGGGAATTCCTCAGTTTTTTGATTTTTTTGTGGAAGGGGGCAAAAAATACTTGGTGATGGAAATGCTCCACGGCGAGGATTTAGAAAAACGCATCTACAACCGCGGGCCTGTTGCTCCCCAACAAGCAATAGAGTGGACGATCCAAACCTGTGAGGTTTTGGACTACATTCACTCTCAAAAACCCCCGATCGTCCACCGGGATATTAAACCTGCTAATTTGCTGGTGCGCCACCGCGACAATTGCATTACAGTGCTGGATTTTGGCGCCGTTAAAGAAATCGGCACTCCTCCAGGGACTCGCATCGGGGTTGAAGGCTACACCGCACCGGAACAAGACCGGGGACAGCCTCTCCCTCAGTCGGATTTATATGCTATTGGGCCTACTTTGATTTTTTTGCTGACGGCCCAAAGCCCTCAAAACTTTTACGGTAAAATAGCTGGAGGTTACGGGTTTAAGCTCGAAAATATTCCGACGATCGCCCCCAAGCTGCGGGACACCATTTTGCGAACCACGGCAGCTAAGCCTGGGGATCGCTTTCAAACTGCTCAACAATTAGCTCGAGCTTTAGCAGCTTCCCTTTAATAGAAGTCAGAATTCATTAGTCATTAGTCAGAAGGAAAAAGTCTGCTGTTTTTCGTCATTCGTCACTAGCAAGATGGAAGAGGGAACAGGGAAAAGGGAAGAAGTTAGCAACGGAAAATTTATGAAAGACAATGCAAGCCGATCGCCTCTTCTTTTCTCGCACACACCGAAATCCTCCGTCTTTTCTGTTATTCTTCGTCCCAAGCTTCTACAGCTATCAACTCGCTCACGGGGTCTTGCATAGAAAAATCAAACTCTAGCAATTGCTGTTTCCAGTACGGCCATTCGTCGCCGTAAAGCAGAGCAATTTTCCAAATGCTGTCTGTCGGCTTGATAATGTCAGACGTGACGAGAGAATGCACCTGACGCTGGAACTTAACCATCGGCTGTATAACCTTCTGGCTCATAATACCTCTTGAATTGTTTAAATTTTGTGAATTACCACTTCCGATCTCACACTTTTTACCGCAGTTTCGCCAAGAACAGTCTCGCCAACATACGTGTAGATTTTTGTCGGGAAGCTACATATTCAACTTGTAGCTTAACAGAGTTCGTTTTGACAAGGGCCTATAAGCAGGACTGAAGAGTCAAGACCGACTTCAAAGAATTAATCATCTGTGAACAAACCAGGCGTTCAGCGGAGTACCGTTAGTACGCAGGCTTCGTATTTCCTTTTTTGCAAAGGCTTTTTATAGTGAGGTAGTTCCACCCCCACTTACTAATACAGTACCAGAGTATTTCCAGATTATCAATGGGTATACAGAAATAATTGTCGGTTTCGGTACCTACACCCGACGCTTCTGGAGATCACGATCGGTAATTTATTCGGGGTACTTCGCGCAGCGCTCAGATTAATCCCCTCTAAATATACGCCCGGAACTTCCCTGCTGGTAGTTAAAATGTCCCGCTATATGCTGTCGATCGACAGTAGAAGGTTTGCACCCTTGATTTTTTCCACCACATAGTGGTAGATGCAAGGGCTGCGTTCGGCTTGTTCTTGGCAAGGCTGAGTTTGCTTAGGAGAAACTGCAACTACTGCGTTTTGGCCGCTACAGCGTAATTTCCGCTTTCCTGCGGGTAAACCACACCTGTTTCACCTTCGACGCTGGGTTCGCTGTGAGAGAGGGGTCTGATCTACATAAACCGATTATAACTCTAGTGACCGCAAAAGCGGTCGAAAATTGTTGGATACTGTTGATCGCAATCCCTAAAATGTCGATCGAACATTCAAAGGCTACAGCAGAGCGGGCGTACAAGCAAGTTCCAAACCCATCGTCCGTCCTGATCGAGTCAATCTAAAATCTAAAATCTAAAATTGTATGACTTGGACAAGGCGACACATTCTCACTCTGGCTGATTTTACCTCGGACGAATACGATACGGTGCTGCAAACAGCAGCCAGTTTTCGGGAGGTGCTCGGCCGCCGCACGAAGAAAGTGCCGGCCCTGCAGGGTCAAGTGGTCGCGAATTTGTTTTTTGAACCTTCTACCCGGACTCGCAATAGTTTTGAGTTGGCGGCGAAGCGGCTGTCAGCGGATACGCTGAATTTTACCCCCGGCAGTTCTTCTCTGACGAAGGGGGAGACTATTCTGGATACGGCTAAGACTTATCTGGCGATGGGAACGGATTTGATGGTGATCCGGCACGAACAAGCTGGAGTTCCCAGTACGATTGCTTCGGAAATGGATCGCTTGGGTTCGAGAGTCAGCGTTCTCAATGCTGGAGACGGCCAGCACGAACATCCGTCGCAAGGTTTGCTCGACTTATTTACTATTTGTTCTCTGTTAGATACCGAACGTCCGCGGCTGGAACTTTTAGCGGGTAAAAAAATTGCTGTGGTGGGCGATATTTTGCATTCGCGGGTGGCTAGGTCTAATATTTGGAGTCTCACGGCTTCTGGGGCAGAGGTTCATTTGGCCGGGCCGCCGACTTTGCTACCGCTGTTGTTTGCTGAGTGTGGCGATGGTAGGGAAGGCAAGTTATTTTTGCACTGGCAGCTTGAACCTGCTTTGGCCGATGCTGATTTTGTGATGACTTTGCGGCTGCAAAAGGAACGGATGAGCGACCATTTGCTACCGAGTTTACGAGAGTACCATTCTTTGTACGGGATTACGCGCGATCGGCTAAAACTCTGCAAGCCGGATGTAAAGGTCTTGCACCCGGGCCCGGTTAACCGCGGCGTGGAAATTAGTTCGGATTTGATGGACGATGACCAGTTTAGCCTGATTTCTCAGCAAGTTACCAGTGGCGTGGCGGTGCGGATGGCATTACTTTATCTGATCGGCGGCGGTAAAGTTTAGGCTGTTAGTTGTGAGTCATGAATTTCGGATATTCGATTATTTTCAGCATCGCCTCTTTACAATAATCGTTACCCGGTCATACTGGGTAACGATTAAAACTCTTTCAAGAAATGTCAAGTCCTCTAGTTAAGAGTTAGGAAAGCCAGGACGCAGATACCCAGCCGCCACCTTTGACTTGTGCCCAGCCGTTTTTGTAACGACCGGTTAATTTTACGTGGTCTCCATAATGTAACTTGCCGATTACATGAGAACAGCTAGTGGGGCGGTTGCGGATATTCAGTCTGCCGCCATTTGTGACAACTTTGGCGTAGTTGTGATGACCGTGATGGGCGCGATGGCCACAGCGTTTGTAGCAACCTGCGGCCTGGGCTTCGCCACCGACACTCAGAACAGATAAAGCTACTGCCATACCTGCAACGCCTATCCATGCAGAATTAGGAATTTTCAAGCCCAGTTGGTCTAACGACTTGACTTGGAGTTCGGACTCTGGAGATTCATAAGCAACAAAAGAGTGGCTCAATGCTAGTGCTTCCATAGTTTCCTCGTGATTGTTGTTAACCTTTATTGGTGCAGACTCAGGTCAAAACCTCAATTAACAGCCCTAATTATTAACTTATGTTTCATAAAAGCTACAAAAGGGCGTTAAGGTCTTGCTTTTGCCGAGTATTGGCTAAGGTTCCTGAACCCTGCACAGGTATATCATGTCATTGATGTAGCTTTCCGGAACAAAAAAATAAATAAAGTTTACATCGACTGCTAAAAATTTTGCAGGCGCGGATCTGAACTCCGGGCTAAATTAAACTTAACTGTGTCATTCAAAAAGGAAGGAAGTTATCGATTGGGGTGGGAAATTGCTTGTACTGAGTTGCGAATGACACTACTTATTTTGGTGCTGATTTATTGAATTGCTACAGGAAGATCGGCAGTTAATTCGATCGAACAAGCATCCGGCTTGTCTTCAAGCACGCTCTTAATTTGCTTCGGGCCAGTTATAGTGTAGGCGATCGCACTCGTAGAAAAGTTGGGGGTCATGGCGTCGGGATCTTACCCGTGCTACGAGATTCGTCTTAAAGATTAGCCTCCCCGTTTGCCGGACAAGGATGCAAGACAAATCCATCGAGACTTGATGTGTGTCAAGATCAATTAAGATATCCAGCACCACTTCTTTCGCAATGAAATCCTTGGCTGCACTTTCGATCGGCACAATTCCTCAACGCCATGAATCAGACAGCTTCGCCATTACCATAGCGCCGTTGTCTGTAGAGGAAATATACGCTTTGGCAGATGACCCCGCCAACGGAGCCGTGGTAATAATGAGCGGTACAGTCCGCAACCAAACTGACGGTCAAGCTGTAGTTTCCCTAGAATATCAAGCCTACGAACCGATGGCAGTGCGAGTATTCCAGCAAATTGCTACTGAAATCCGCCGCCAGTGGGTCGATGTCAATCGGGTCGCTATTCACCACCGCGTCGGACACTTGCAGGTGGGCGAAATCAGCGTACTGGTGGCTGTTGGCTGTCCCCACCGTGGCGAGGCATTTGCAGCTTGCCAGTACGCCATAGATACGCTCAAACACAATGTACCGATTTGGAAAAAGGAACATTGGGCTGACGGTTCTAGCAGTTGGGTTAGTATTGGAGCGTGCGAGCTTGTCGGGCATTAGTCAATCGATTTAAGATTTGAGATTTGAGATTGAAGAGGGGAACTTGTTACGCTCTCCTAACGTCAAAAAGTCTGGAATGTTCGATGAGCCAATTCCACCGATGAGCGACTTTATTTCCGTGTCCTGGTCTGCGGTTGTGGCGACCGTTCAAAGAGTGCAATTGCCAGCCGAAAAACTCTCTAATTATGACTTGGTGTTGCGGTGTCAGGAAGGAAATCGACCTGAGACCGCTGCCTTTTCAGAACTGTTGAAGCGGTATCAGTCCCACGTAGACAGGGTTCTCTATCACTTGGCCCCTGACTGGCAAGACCGAGCAGACTTGGCTCAGGAAGTGTGGATTCGGGTCTACCGCAATATTAACCGCTTGCAAGAGCCTGTTAAATTTCGCGGCTGGCTGAGCCGCATCGCCACTAATCTGTTTTACGATGAGTTGCGGAAGCGCAAACGGGTGCGAACTCCGCTGTCGCTCGACGTACCCCGTACTCTGGAAGATGGCGAGGTTGATTGGGAAATTCCGGCCGACAGTCCGGGGCCTGATGAAGATTTGACGACGAGAGAATTTTACGACCAGTTGCGGGTGGCGATCGCAGATTTGCCGGAAGTATTCCGCACTACCATTGTTTTGAGAGAAATAGAAGGTTTAGCCTATGAGGAAATAGCCGAAATGACCGGAGTTTCTCTGGGAACTGTCAAGTCGAGAATTGCTAGAGCTCGCCAAAGATTGCAGTTGGAATTGCAAAAATATCTTGATGGTAATTAGCAAGAGTAATTTCAGAGGCGGGTCAAGAAGATTTGATGAAGTTTGCTGTGACATCAAAACTTCTATTTTAAAATATAAATAAGCAGTAAATCATTCTAATAGCGAGTGCGTGATTCCCCAATTAGAGCAAGTGTGAAATATGAAGGGTAACTTTGAATCCGATAAAAATCAGAATCAGCAAGGCGTCGGGGATTCACTCGCCCAAAATCAAGTTAACAACAATTATGCCCAGGGCAATGTAACTACTATGATGCGCGATCGCTTTGAATTGCTGAGTGCCTACCTCGACGGTGAAGTGACGGCGACAGAACGTCGGCAAGTTGAGGAGTGGCTGAAAAATGACCCCACTACGAAACGTTTGTACTCGCGACTGCTGATGATGCAGCAGAGTTTTCAAGCAATGCCAGTGCCTGCAGCGGAACAATCGGCCGAGGAGTTGGCGACGAAGGTTTTGCAGCGGGTGAAACGCAAGCCGAAACAAACTTGGATTTTGGGTGGAGGTGCGATCGCAGCTTTGTTGGTTGCGGTGGTGTCTGGTGTCGGTGGCGGCCGCCAATTGTTTGCTCCTCAGTTTGCTCGATCGCCCGTTCCTGCTGAATCTGACGGTTTGATGATGGCTTTAAACGAGCCTCTGGTGGAGATGGTTAATCCCAACGATTTGATGCTTGGGGTGAATGCACCGATCGTTGATATTCCCAAAGTTGGCGTAGCAACCCCTCAAAAGTAATTGCCAAAGGCACAGTAAGGTTTCTGTTTTGAGCAATAACGGAAGTCGCTAAGCTCCCTAAAAAAGGGGGCTTTTTGCCATTTTTTACTTTTAAAGGTGGATATATCCTTTGACATTTTCCTGGCTTTGAATGACGTATTGTGGGGCGATCGCATCTTAATATCCGAGTAGGTAGCGAGTGGAATTAGAGCTGCCGAATCGCACGGCAATGGCAATTTCCTAAGCTCATCGGCATTAACCACCTTATTTGGTGAAAAACCGATTTTCCCACGTGCCGTGGGGCAGCCAGATGCCTCCTAGAGAACGAACGCGATCGGGTAGCATGAAGTATGCCCAAGCCGTGCCTAAAGGTTTGAGGTGCCGATCGAAGATTTCGATTTCCTGTCGCTGATATTCGTTTTGTGTCGGTTCCCGCAGCGGATGATAGTCTTCCAATCGGTCTAAATCGTCCAAAATAGCCGAATTTGCGAAACAGAGGAGAAAACCGCAGACTGTGCCATCTCCGGCCATCATCGCAGGATAGCCGATCGGCAGCGCAAAAAGTTGACCGCGGGCGATCGCGGGATAAGCATTCACAACTTTTCCTTCGCAGTAGCGGAGGTAGTTGCACTCCCCCGGTTTAAGAGTGCCGTAGACAAAGACTTTCATCGGGTAGGGCCTAACCGCTAGTTTTTGCTAACATAGATTGTATTTGCTAATAGTTTAAGTCTCGCGGGCGATCGCGACTGCAATCTTGATAAATTTCGTTGTTTACCCTTTCTTATAATTCATGACTCTAGCAGTTAGTTTTATTGCTTTTGGACTTCGGCCTTTGTACTTGAGCTCTTTTTTGCCCTCCCTGCCGCTTGACAGCTTGTTTTCGACTCAAGGGATTATGGTGATGTTGCTTGCCGCCTATGCGGGGGCGATGTGGATGTTTCTCACCAGTGCTCCGAAGGTACACACGGTGATGGTATCGGATCTCGGACAAGCGAGGGAGTTCTATGAAGGTATGCTAAACCTGCCCGTAGCAGAAGTGCCGCTGCACTACTACTACAATTACGAGCAAACTTTGGGGACAACAGGTATCGATCCGCTGTATTTGTCGCCGAATGTCGGGAGGGCAACGAGCTCTCAAACAATGGGGAATCCCGAGGGTTTGTGGTATCAGTTAATGAAAAATACCCAACTGCACATTATTAGCGGGGCCGGTGTAGGGGAAAAAAATCGCCCGCGTCACGTTTGTTTCGATCGCGATTGTTTGGATCAGCTATTGATGAGGGTACAAACTCGCGGCATTAGTTATAAAATTCGCCGGGAAAAGCCGCTGAACTTTTTGGTCAAGGATTACGACGGCCGCGTGATTGAAATGGCTGAGGTTAGTAATTAGATAAGACTCGGCGGTTAAAACTGAGATGTTGCACCATTCTCAATAAGCTTTGTATGAACAGGCTTTCCGGCCCGTTCCACAATAAAATTCACTCTTTGTGGAACAGGCCGAAAAGCCTGTTGCTGAGAATGGTGCAAGATTTGAGTTAAAACCCATCCTACACAAACTTCGGTCACAGCAGAGAGCGACTAAAGAATAAAAGGGGTATTAAAGCCGAATTTGGTATTACATCCCAAGTTAGGATCGCGAATTAAATAACTTATAATTTTAATTGTTATTGTGGGATGGGCGGGACGCCCGTCCCACAAACTTGTGAAAGTTATTTAATTCTCATTCCTTAGAAACCCGGTTTATCTAAAAAACCGGGTTTCTCGTTTGTTAATTAATCTTAGATTCAACGCTAGATTTTTCCGATGTCGGCACTGCTTTAATCTCTGAAATCGCTTTCCGGCTGAAAATTTGGAAGTAAAGAGAAACAAAAAACTCTTTGACGGGAAAAATGATAAAAGTCAAAGGATTAATTGTCACGATGATATTGCGAACATCAGCTTTAGCTTGTTTGACAATTTGCTGCGCTACCCAGTCGGGAGACATAATGCCGATCGGGTTTAAGTTGCTTTTAAACGGCCCTAAAATCAGTTTGCGAACGATGCAGGGCGCGTCCAGCCGGCGCAGGGTGACTAAATCTCCCAGGGCGCGTTTGCTGAGTTCGTACAGGGGACTGACAGCGGGAATTACTTCTGCTTCTGAAGTGTTGATCCAGACTTCTTTGCAAGCGATGTTTTCGTTAGTGCGGACTGTTAAGAAAAAGAGTTCCATCAGCCGCCACGCGGAAAAAGTGTTAATTTCGTATGAGTTGGCGATCGCCTCTCCCGTTCTTTCTCGCTGTACGTTAATCCCGTGATTGATGACGAGAATATCGACTTTTTCTAAAAATAGGGCTAAGTCTGCCTCTTGGCCAGCTTGCCAAGTTACGGTTTTTACAGGCAAATTTTCGCCGTCTAAATTCAAAGTAATTTCCTCATTTCCAGAGGAGATGGCGATAACTTTTGCACCCGCTTTGTGCAGGTGTTTGAGTAGCAAACGCCCTAAAGTTCCCGATGCACCGGTGACGGCTACAGTTTTGCCTTTGAGAGAAAGTGCTGTACCCATAAGTTTATCTATTAAGGTGAAAGTACCGCAATAGTAAGCATTTTGATTGTCGAAGTGATGCCGCCAGTGATAAGGTTTATTAACTAACCACTTGCCGGGGGGAGTCAGGAAGTCTCCCGGTTGGTGGGTGATGTCGGTTAATTCGTCTGCGCCTTTGATGCCACACGCGCGGGCGATCGCGCTCAACAAAAAGCCTAAAGTATAAATACAACCTGCTGCTGCGCCCCAGTGATATTCCGGCAGCCAAAAATAAGCTACAACCCACAGCAACAAGCCCAAAACCATCATCGCCGCAGCTTCGGGCACGTCGTGACGCCAGTGTGCTTGCTTGTAAATTGTCTCGCTGACGGGGGTCAAATTCGGGCGGAAAACGCGGTGATGCCAAGTGTGCAGCTTTTGCAGGGGGGACCAATAATGGGACGCGACGTGATAAAAGTCTCGTATTATTTCTGCCCAGCAGACAGAAGCTATTGCCACAGCGCCGACTATAGAGTAATTTACCATGCTCGCACCAGGAGAGAAATTTGAGATATTAGATATTGTCTGCTTTGAAAGATAACTCAAAATGGCTTTTATTGCTAGTCTGGCAGTTGACTCAGACGTTTTAAAATCTGCAAAACGCGGTACAATTCATTGCCGGGATTGGAAATAACAAATTCAGCCGATCGCGCATACTGGGGAGTTTCGCCTCTAACTAACTTGACAAAAGAGAAGTTAGCACCTGTGGAAATCATCCCAAAAGTAGGATTTTCTGGGTTGGAATCTGCCAGCATATATCTCAGGAGTTGGGCGAGTGCTTCGTCAGTTGAAAACGAAAGTTGTTTGGATTCTATTACTGTCACCACAAGTTTGCTTTCATAATTAGGATATCTATTTTGCCTTCGATGATTCTGCCTTCGTCTTCCTCTTGAATGGCTATGGACTTTTCGGCTTTGACTTGAAAAGGAGACTCAAAGAGACCCGCAATAAACAAAATGGGGCTGATGATTGTTAGCTTGACTGCGTTTTCCAATACAGGCGGGTTGTCTACGAAGTTGAAGTATATCTCTTGGACGCGATCGAGCAATTGTTTTTCTGAGTCTGTTACTTCGGGTAAGTTTTCTTGCCATTCTCGGAAAAATTCGCTATTGCGAACTCGCTGCAAGCCGAAGTTGTCGATTAGATAGCGGAGGTTTATATGTCTTGATATAAATTTTTGCATTATGATTAATAAAGGGTTTTATGTTATTAATAAGTTTAGCATAATTGGAATTTTTAACCGCCGATGAACGCAGATAAACGCAGATTAAATTTCGCGTAAGTTGATTTTACTGAGATGTCTGTTCATGGGGATTTGCGAGTACAATTCGCTATAAATTATTTTATTTTGGGGCCAATATACCCAATGATTATCTTTCCTGGCCCTAATTCTGTGCAGAAATGGAGTCGCCAAGCTCCCGGTGTCATGCGGACGTGCAAACTGAAAATACGGTTTTTCCCGTCAAGACACTCAATATTTAGTTGCTCTTTAAACTCCTTAAGCCTTGACTCGCTCTCTGGAGATACCTTGCTAGGAAGATTATCCAAATCCAGCGCTCCGTCTGTCCAATTTTTGGATAATTCATCAAGCTCAAATAACTTTCTGACAACTTGTCGTAACATTTTCGGCTCGACCAGGCTTTCTATCTGTTGGCGGATGCGATCGCAAAATTCCAGGCTGGAGAATAACTCAGTTCGACGGTTCCAAAGCTCCAAACCGTCAACCACCGCTGTTTGCTGACGTTTCTTAATCCAATCAGCGTGTTCGAGAACGTGGTTTTTCTGACTAGCATGAAGAACCTCTACACTTTCTACTATTAGCTCTCCATTCTCATCAATTTGTATCAAATCTAAGTTGATGCGACTAGCATTCCACAGCAATTCTGAATGCAGACTAATGACTAATGTTTCAAGGTAGTAAGCAACTTTAAAGCTTTCGGATTGAATACCCTGTAAACTCAACTCACAACCAGGGTCTTCAACTTTTATTTGAATCTCTATATCTGGAATATCAACGGATAAAGGAGTTTTAGTTGCCAGCGTTTTCAGAAAAGTCCGCTCGTCTTTATTAACTTCAGGATCGTTACGCCAAAGAGAAAGAGGATAGCTTTCAGCAAGAATCATAGCATGAAAATCCGCTTGAATGCGAATTCCCTTCAGCCCACAGCCTTTAGCTGCAACCATTGTCCTAATCAATTCTGACATCCATTGTCGTGCCGTAGAAATATCAGGAGCAAGAGTTCGTGCAGACAGTTCATTAAACACCATCTCCAAATCCATCGCTTATTCTCCTTCCACCGCAGGTTCCAACAAAATCTCCAAGCTGTTGTCCCACTCATCAAAAAAACCCTCCGGCCATCGATCAATTCGTCCGTTGCGATCGATTTTTGGCGATATTACCTCAGTCACAGCTTGTCTTTCTTTTTCTTTATTGTCACGGTGGAAGTAATGCAACCGAACGTCCTTCGGGTCAATTTTGCCCCCGTGAACCGCAAGGCGAATCCCGTTTAAAACATGATCGCTGTGAGTTTCTATCACAACTTGAACGCCACCGCTAGCCGCCAAAGCTAATAATTGACCCATTTTAACTTGTCCTTTCGGATGGAGATGCGCTTCAGGATTTTCAATTAAAATGATTGTACCAGGTGTTGATGCAAGTGCCGCTACAATAATCGGTAAAGTATAACTAATTCCAAATCCAACATTAGTTGCGCGGTAAGGATTGCTATCTCCATAGGAATATTGAAAGCTCATCATATCGACATCTGATTTGGCATCAATTTTGAGGCGCGTACCCGGACTCACTTCTCCCATCCACGCCTCAACTTGGTCGATTAAATCCATTGATTTTGCAGTAGATTGCTCTTCGTTTCTTAGAGTCTTTGATTTTACCTCTCGATGACTGAGACTGCTATTCGGAATAACTTTCCGTCCATTAATAGCCAGAAAATGAGCCGCATATTCACCTTTTATACCCAATTGACCGAGCTGTCGTACTTGGTAATCTGACATTTCATTAAATGGCCGGGGCCCGATCCGTTCTGCCTGAAGGTAATGAAAATTGTTGCTAAAAAGATTCGATTTATACACTTCCGAAGTAACTGGTTCCGAAACAATGTTCAACACATCTACCTCTTGGTCATATTTGAAACGCCATAGCCCTTCGCTGTTGTTTTCCCAAACAATGTCAAAACTAATTAAGTCCTCCTTTGCTCCCTCAAAAAGTGCGTCTCTAGCAGTACCCACATTCACGAAATCGCCATTAAGCGCCAACCCTTTTTCTGGCAGTAAACCCTGTTGGTAAGATTGGCGCAGCAACAGGAGCGATTGCATAACAGAAGATTTACCAGTGCTGTTTAAGCCGGAAAATAACGTGAGCTTTTTAAATTCCAATAACTGATTTGCAAAAGGTTTAAAATTTAGCAATTGCAGCGAAGTAATCATGCCAGAACCTCCTGAATTATTTTTTCAATTATCTTAAATCTGTACTCAATTTTTTCCGCTGCCTGAGAGATAGAAGTCAGAAACTCTCGATCCTCATCTACATAATTTCTAAATTTTTCAATCAATTGCTCCTTGTGTTGCTTCAATATATCAAGTTGCTCGTCGCTAAGTAAACTGAGATTAACAGACCAGACTTCAAACAATGCTTTATTAATTGGAAACTTTTTTTTCTGCTTTTGAGAGATTTTACGGAAAGCATTTATTTCAAATATTTCCCATGCTGCGACCATAGCCTTTTTGAAATTATTTTCAATTGCTCCTAATTCTGACTCGGACATATTATTAATTTTGGATAATGCTTTAGTCAAAAACAAATCTCTTGTTTCAGATTGATAATTTTTATAAGATGTAAGCATAAAGGCTACACAACCGAGTATAAATTCCCGATCTTCCATCCGCATTTTCCGCGAATCACTAAGATTAGTAACTTGATCGAATTCATTAGATATAGCAAGTTTAGCTAAGAACTTTGTTGCCTTACCAGGGTTGAGAGCATGGCGAATTTCTTGAGGAGACATCGGCAGTCCACCTGTATTAATCCGTTTAAAAATGTTATATTTAACTTCGGGAGGCGTACCTTTTTCAATCAAATAAACTGTCACTTGAGTCTCCTCTATTCGACGCTGGTATCTGCGCCCGATTTCATCATAATTTTTGCCTTCTAAATTGAGCAAGTATTCTAGTCCACATAAATTTAGTTTTTTATCGCTCATAAATTGCTTGAGAGCAGATAGCCGCTGTAATCCATCCACGACTAACCATTTATCTTCATTAGTGGCATCTATATAAAAAGCGGGTAATGGAATCCGAATCAGGATCGACTCAATTAGTCTGCTTTTCGCGTCATCTTTCCAGATGTTTGCATGGCGCTGAAAGTCCGGTGCTAAATCGAGAGCTTCCTCATTGATTCTTCTTAGGAGTTGCTCGATGGTTGGTTCTTTGGTGAAAATATTAATTTTGTCAGGGTTATATATCAGTTTGTCTTTTTCATATGGTTCATCACCGTTATCTTCTTCTTGACTCACATTTAAGTCATCAATTGAATCTTGGTTGGATACTTGCCGATCTGGTTTGGGCTGACTTACCATAGGGAATACTCCTTTGTGTTAACTTTTATTCAGGATTTTTTAAGTAAAATTTGATCTTACTATTGTAGCAAATGAGATCCTAAAATTAGATAAAATTCAAGATACCGACGCATAAAAACACGAGAAAAGCCATGATTGCTCCCGCAAATCTCAGTCGCATCAGCATCCCTCCTTTGGAAAATGGCGATTTGCTTACCCGTGCCGAATTCGAGCGACGCTATACAGCCATGCCGGGACTCAAAAAAGCAGAATTGATCGAAGGAATTGTTTATATGGCTTCACCTTTACGCTTTGAACCTCACGCCGAGCCCCATGCTCGCCTGATGACTTGTCTTGGCTTCTATGCTGCTTTTACCAAACATACTCGGCTCGGCGATAACCCCACCGTGCGTCTCGACGTGGATAACGAACCTCAACCGGATGCTGTATTGCTGATTGATGCCCGACATGGCGGTGCAACTAGCCTCAGTGATGACGGCTACATCGTAGGCGCGCCCGAATTTGTTGCCGAAATTGCTGCTAGTACCGCTACGATCGATCTGCGGGACAAAAAGCGAGTTTACCGCCGCAGCATGGTGAGAGAATATCTCGTCTGGCAAGTAATCGATCGCCGGATCGATTGGTTTTCCTTGCAGGAAGAAGAATATATTTCTCTGCTCCCCGATGCAGAAGGAATTATCCGCAGCCGAGTTTTTCCGGGGTTGTGGCTGGCTGTTTCAGCACTCTTAGACGGGGATATGACAAGTGCGATCGCAACTCTTCAAACGGGATTGAACAGTGCCACGCACCAAGAGTTTGTCCAACAGTTAGCTGCTTTCCCAAATCCCGTTTTGTAGAGACGCTACAAATCGCATCTCTACAACAACTAATCCCCCTACAACCGGCAAGTTTGCCGCGCCCTTTCATCCTCCGGTTCTTGCCACCCAAAAGCAAAATGACTTACCGCATTAATTTGCGGCGTCGCCGAGCGAATAGCAGCCATTTGAATCTCCAAAGACGGTCGATTTTTCAGAGGTTTTCCCCAATCTCCAGCAATGGCAGGAATGATTTTTGCTCCCGCAGGCGCTAAACTCACTGTCCGCTGCACTTGTGGCACAATGCAGCTTACATCCCCGCAATTTCCGTAAGACATGGCGTGGAATTCCACAGCAGCCGGAAAATTGTCCCAAGGCTGCAATCTCGAATCATATCCCCCTTGATTTATTGCTTGATTTGCAGTAGGAAAAAACACTGCTCCTACAGGAATTCCCATCCTTTGAGGGGGTTGAATTGCTATTCCAAAAAAATCTAAAATCCCTTGGACTGCGTGAGCAACAGTCAGTTTCCACAGGTCTTTTTGCAGAGTGCCGGTATCGGGAAGCCGCGGTGTCGGTTTTGGTGTGGGAGTTGCAGGGTTTGGCTTGTTAGGGGCGGGATTTGTTGATGCCGATCTTGATGCGGCATTCTGGCTTCTAGAAGGTGGAGTTGCTACTGACATCGCCTGCGGAATTCGGCCCTGCCAAAGAGGTTCTCGCTCATTTGGATACTGTTTGACTACTGCTTGAACGTCATTAGGATTGATAAATCCCTTAGTCAAATACCGCTGAATTAAATCTCGCCCTTGCTGATTGGTAGCCCGCTGCAAAAGAACTTGCTGCGATGCTGGGCCGTAAATCCACAAGTCTTGAACATTTGTAGCAACTGAAGCGGGTCCGATGCCCCTTAGATAGCGAATGTAGTCGAATAACATTCCTTGCGGCTTGCGCTTGACTATTTGATTTACTAACAAAGTATAGTCTTGCCGTGCTTGTGGGTTGTACGGATCGATAAAGGCTTGATTGCCCGGAACTTCTCCGAAGTCCTCGTTAATTGCTGCGTATTCGCTTACTGTTAAACTTGTCTGATTTTTACCGTTGATAGCGAGGGTTTGCTGTCTGTCTGAACGCTGAGCATAGCTATAGCCAAAGTTCATGGTAAATAACCAGGCGTATACTTTTAAACCTCGTTGTTTGCCTTTGGCGATCGCCTTTTCTAACAAGTCGTATTTCTCGTAACCGCGATTTCTCACAACAGAAGGCCAAGCCGTAGGATTGTCTGCGACTGGTAGCAGCACTTGACCATCGTAAAACACTTCGACATAGACTTGGTTGTAGCCTTTATTCACAACTTTGTCTAATACTCGATCGAGTTCTCCGGGTCTGACATCGCAGGGATACAAACGCAGCCAAACTGCTTGGGTTTCGGGCCAAGTTTTTTTACGGCATTCTGCTATTTCCCGCGCGTGTTTGTTCAAAACAGCAAAATATGCTTGCTGAGATTCCCGTTTTCCTGACAGGGCGGCGCGGCGCAAGTCTTCTTTTTGATTTACCTGTTCTGGGGATAATTGGCAATAGGCTGATGTTTGGGCAAAAGCTGGTTGATTTCCGATAAACGGCCAAACAAGTTGGCTGATGAAGCTACTGGTTAAAACAGCAGTTACCGCACTTAAAAAGCGTCGCTGGTGTTGAAAATTCGCGATGCGAGTTGGTGCAATTTTCATGGGAGAATTGAATGGGGTTTTCTGGTTTAAATTGGGTGACGATCGCAAAAATGCGATCGCGCTCAACAAGCAGCTACAAATTTTCTACTTTTTTCGGTTGACTTAGTTATGGCACAAGTCGATCGCACAATGCAAATTCTATCTGGCGGCTATTTAAATTTAATAAAGGCGATCGGGTAAGACAAGACTCCGCGATTAAACGGTTTTGCAGTATTTTTTCCCTAAATGCTGCATAAAAAAGCGCCTGAATACAGTGGGCGCTAAAAGCAGTTGATATTTCTACTAAAAATTGTTAACACTCAAATATCAAGGATGAAAGATGAATTATTAAAATTTATCCTCGATCCTAAATTTTGAGATTAAGCTCCTCTGTTAAGAGCAGCTTCAATCTGCTGAAATTCTGACTCAAGACGCTTTTTCAATTTTTCAGGAACGGGACGGTTGGGATAGGAACTGTAATGTCCTGCCAAAGAGTTTAATGCCGTCCGCATTGTCGTGAAAGAGGCCAGCTTGGTAAGAGCGGGATCGCGACGGTATTCAGCAAAAAAATCGTTGATACTCGTGCGAGCCTTGGCTTGAGCGGCTGCTTTTTCCGGCGTCCCCTCTGGCAAAGTGAGCGCTGTTCTCAAGCTGTTCACTAATGCTAATGTGTCTTGACCATAATCTCCACTCAGAGTGGCGGGAACATTGGTACAGCCCGCTACGCCGATGACAACAACTAATACCAGGGCTAACAGACGGGAAATGTAATGCTTCATAAGGTTGAGAAAAATGGAAGCGAAAGCGGTAATCAAAATTAACCTTTATCCTATCTCGAATTGAGCTAATAATGCCAATTTTTCATTTTTTTTATATTCTTACCATGAAACAGAAAATTTGTCAATCCAAAATCTAAAATCTAAAATCTAAAATCGATTGATTTGTCCAGCAACGACGGAGAGAATTTGGGTTTGTCGCAGCCACTGAGCATCAAAAGCGCCTAGGTGAGTTGTAGTAATCAGAGTTTGAAATCGTTCTTGAATTGTTTCTAAAAGTTGATTTTGCCGGCTCAGATCGAGTTCTGCAAGTACGTCGTCGAGCAACAGTAAAGGCGCTTCGCCGACGACTTCTTCAATAAGCTGCAGTTCGGCTAATTTTAATGCTAATACCAGAGTTCGCTGCTGACCTTGGGATGCGTATTGACGAGCTGGGGTATTGTTAATGGTAAATGTAATGTCGTCGCGGTGGGGGCCGACTAAAGTGGTGCCTTGAAACTGTTCTGCGATCGCCCTTTTTTGAATTTTCTCTAAAAACGCTTGCCGCACTCCTTCGAGATTATCTTTAGCGATAAATTCTGAACTTACTTCAATATTAGCATCGTATTTCACATCTAAAACTTCTGCTGAACCGCTAATTGAACGGTGCCAATTTCGAGCTAAAGGCATCAAACGCTCCAAAATTCGATCGCGCCTGCGGATGACGCGAGCGCCCGCTGTCGCCAACTGCGCGTCCCACAAAGCTAATTCTGAACTGGGAATTGGGAATGGGGAATTGGAAATTGGTAAGTCTTCTGTATTTTCTGGTTCGGGACTTTCGGGTGCAATAAATCGCATCTTGTCAAAACTGTCGGAAAATTCCGCTTTCCTGATTTCCTTAGAACGTTTCAACAGAGCGTTTCGCTGGCGCAAAATTTGGTTGTACTGCTGCAAAATGTGAGCGTAAATCGGTTCTAACTGGATGACAAGGCGATCGATCCAATTGCGCCTTCCTTCTGGGCCGCCGCGCACTAAGTCCAAATCCAAACAAGAAAATTGCACTACATTTAAGACGCTCAAAAAGTCTAAATGGCGGCGCAGCGGTTCACCGTTGAGCTTCAGTGTCCGACGCGCCGCAGAGCGAAGAGTTAAAGCTAAGTCGATCGCTCCGGTTTGACGTTCGAGTGTAGCATCAATTTGCCCGATCGGCTTTGAGTCGAGGATTAAATCGCGATCGCGCCCTACCCTGTGGCTTTTTAATGTGGAAAGCAACTCTACCGCTTCTAACAAGTTAGATTTTCCTTGAGCGTTATTTCCTACTAAAATGGTTTTGGGAGCGTCAAACGCTACCTTTTGATCGAAGTAGTTCCGAAACTGCCGTAGGTGCAGCGTTTTCAAATACATAATATTAGTAATTGGTAATTGGTAAGTGGTAATTAGTAATACACTTATCGTAGGGTGAACCTTACGGGTTGTAACCGCGAGCCTTTGCTATGGCTATTTTTGCCGAGCGTTGCGCTCGCAATCACATTATAACGAAGTAATAAATGTTTAATTGTGACACAATCTCTTGAGTCTTCATAGCGATGAATTTTGGTGTGATATCGTTTCCGGTTGCATCGGAATGATTTAACCACAGAGGGCGCTCCAGAACGCAGAGTTCGAGAAGAAAGAGATGAATAATTCCGATGCTACCGGATTTGATATGAGCCAGGGGTTGAAACCCCTGGCGGATGTGAAGAGAGGATAGTGCCAAATGCGAGGACTCTAGCTAATAATGAAACTTAGCTCACTATCCGTCAGCCGTTAACACTATTTCCTAGATTTGTTGTAAAAGCGCACAAACAGTTTTTCCATTTCAATCCAGACAAACATCAGAGCGCTGAAACCGAAGCAAACTAGCAATTCAAAAGGCGACAAATAGTGAGTGCCGAAAAATGCTCTCAGCGGCGGAACATAAATCAGCATTAATTGCAAAGCAGTAGTAACAATCACAGCTCCCCAAACAAAAATATTAGTGAAGGGATTTAACTCGATAGTTAGCTGAGTGTTAGACCGAATTGCGATCGCGTGACCCATTTGTGCCAAACAAAGAGTTGTAAACACCATTGTTTTCCAAGCATCTGGATTGCCGTGTCCGGGAGAGTGAGTATATCCGTAAGCCCAGGACATCATCGCGATCGTCAAAATTGCAAAAATAATCCCGATCCGAATCATGTAAGAACCCAAACCCCGCGCAAAAATACTTTCTCGCGGACTGAAAGGAGGCCTTTTCATGACGTTCGGTTCCCCCGGTTCCACAGCCAAGGCCAAAGCGGGAACGCCGTCTGTTACTAAGTTCATCCACAAAATTTGCAGCGGCGTCAGCGGCACTCCCCCTAAACCGATTAAAGGTGCGGCCGCAATTGTCAAAACTTCGCCGATGTTGCTGCCCAAAATATATTTAATAAAGCGGCGAATATTGCTATAAACCACTCGCCCTTCTTCAGCGGCGGCGACAATAGTTGCGAAGTTGTCGTCGAGGAGTACCATATCGCTAGCTTCTTTGCTGACATCGGTGCCGGTAATCCCCATAGCGATGCCGATATCGGCTTGTTTCAACGCGGGGGCGTCGTTAACTCCGTCGCCGGTCATCGCGACAAATTTGCCCCAACTTTGCAAAGCTTGGACAATCCGCAATTTGTGTTCGGGGGAGACGCGGGCGTAAACGCTAACCTGTTCGACTTGCTGTTTGAGTTCTTCTTGGCTGAGCTTTTCTAATTCTTGACCGGTGAGAACTCGATCGCCCTCTGTGGCAATACCTAAATCGTAGGCGATGGCTTTTGCAGTCAACTGGTGGTCTCCTGTAATCATCACCACCCGAATGCCAGCATTGCGGCACTTAACCACAGCTTCCCGCACTTCCGGCCGCGGGGCGTCCAGCATACTGACGAGTCCCAGCCAAATCATGTCTTGTTCGCTAATTTCCTCAGAACCTTCGGGCGGCAGGCTTTCCCAGAGTTTGTACGCAAACCCGAGGACTCGCAAACCGCCGCTTGCCATGTTGTTGTTTTCGACGAGGATGCGATCGCGCATTTCCTGGGTTAAAGGTTGTACTCGATCGCCGACTATAATGCCTTTGCAGCGCTCCAAAGTCAACTCTGGAGAACCTTTGGTCAGCATCAAATAATTCGACTGCTGTCCTGTTTCTGCGGGAAATCCCGAATGTCCTGATCGGCCGGGCACTTCGCAAATCACGCTCATCCGCTTGCGTTCGGAAGAAAAAGGAAATTCCGCCGTCCGCGGCAGCAATTGAGACTGTTTTTCCTTATAAATGCCTGCTTTTCCCGCTACACAAAGCAGAGCTCCTTCTGTGGGGTCGCCTAAAATCTGCCATTCTTGTTTTTCTTGTTGCAATACTGCGTCGTTGCAAACTGCACAGGCAATTAATAAAGATTCGAGTTCTGGATATTCCTCTAAATTATTAATTTTGGCCGCTGTCAGGCGATCGGTAAAATCTCCGATCGGGGCATAGCCATCCCCTGCGACGGCGACAGTGCAGTCGCCCGTAGACACTAGCTGAACTACCATTTTATTTTGAGTCAGAGTACCTGTTTTGTCAGAACAAATGGTAGTTACCGAACCCAAAGTTTCTACCGCAGGGAGTTTGCGAATCAGGGCGTTTCGCTTCACCATCCGCCTAGTTCCGAGTGCCAGAGTAACTGTCACGACTGCTGCGAGTCCTTCGGGAACCACAGCCACAGCCATGCTTAGAGAAACTTCTAACAACTCTTCAAACCTGCTGGTATCGAACCCGATGCCGCCGTTTTGGAAGGTAATCATGCCGCCGATGACGACAATTGCGACTAAGGTTAGGGCACCGGAGACTAGAACATTTCCTAACTGGCTCATCCGCTGTTGCAGGGGAGTCGGTTCGGTTTCTACTGACTGAAGCATGGTGGCAATTTTGCCCAGTTCAGTTTTCATTCCGGTGTTGGTGACGATCGCCTTTGCTCGTCCCTGAACAACTTCTGTGCCCTGAAAAATCAGGTTGAGTCGATCGCCCAAGGAAGCATCTTCTGGAAGTTCTAGATCGGCTTGCTTGGTTACTGCTAGGGCTTCTCCTGTCAAAGCAGATTCTCTGACTTGCAGATTTGATGTTTCGATCAAGCGTGCGTCTGCTGCTATTTTTACCCCAGCCTCCAACAGCATTACGTCTCCGGGTACGAGTTCCTTGGCGGCTATTTCCGAAGTTTTGCCGTCCCGCAGGACTCTGACTAGGGGGGAAGCGAGGTTTTTGAGGGCTGCGAGGGCTTTTTCAGCACTTTGCTCTTGGAAATAGCCGAGAATGCCGTTGAGTATGACGATCGCAAAAATGGCGATCGCATCTTTGGGAAAAGTATTCGACCTGATGTCCAAAAAACCCGAAATCACGGCCACACCCATCAGCATCAACAACATGATGTTGGTGAACTGATCGACAAAAATCGACCACGGACTGCGGCCTCCTGTTTCTTCGAGTTCGTTGGGGCCGTATTGCTGCAAGCGTTCTGACACCTGTTTGCTGCTCAAGCCAGCGTCTTTGTTGCTGCTTAGCTGCTGGAGAGTTTGGTCAATTGCTACGGTGTGCCAAGAAGAGGGAGAATTTGAAGACATAAATTACGATCGAGCATGGGGGAATTAGGCGAATGAGGCCGGACAGCTACAGCCGATGGATGCGGCTGATTACAGTCAGAGACTTGTGACATCCTCCCACACCAAATCAAAGATTATGGTGTGGGCTTCCCAACATCACTGCTGGATTTTCCTAGTTTTTCCCTTGCGGGATTTCGCCTCTGACCTAGACTGACTTTCATCAATCCCCGGCCGACCGACTGCATAGGCGTTTTCTATTCCGCAAAGTCCTTGCGTACTGATGAGTTCCAAACCACGCAACCTAATGACTTCTGATGCTGCATGATCTCTATCTGTTTCGTATCCGCACTCACCACATCTATGAACTCGTTCGGAAAGCTCTTTTTTACCCGTATGCGTGTTGCACTTAGGGCAAGTTTGAGATGTTCCATCTGGATTGACCCGGAGGAAGTAGATCTGATGCTTCTTAGCCACCCACTCCAGCAGATTGAGAAATTGACCAAAAGCAGCATCCAAGGTATGTTTTCTCAACATCCCCCTGGACATCGCTTTCAAGTTCAAGTCCTCAACAAAGACCATCTCAATACCTTCCTTGGTACACAAATGGTTAGCCAGTTTGAATTGCCAATCCTTCCGAACTCTAGCGATGTGGTTGTGGAATCTGGCAACCTTGATTCGAGCTTTCTCACGGTTCTTAGAACCCTTTTTCGTTCTGGCATACTTACGTTGCAGCAATTCCAGCTTGCGGTACAAAGATGTCAAGAATCGGGGTCTAGCAATAAACTCTTTATCCGAGGTTGTCAAAAACTTGGACAGTCCCAAATCGATACCCAGCGCATCTCCATGCGGTTGAGCGTCAGGTATCGACATGTCAGACTCAATTGTCACTACAACTTCCCACCTATCAGCTTTCCTCAAAACCCGTGCTTGCTTAACCACAAACCCCTCTGGGATAGGTCGATGCAAGTTGATAGGCATCTTCCCAACTTTGGGCAAGCTTATCTGCCATCCTGTAATGGGGTTGATTTTGAATTGAGGAAACAGCATGGACTTGATTTGTCCAAACTTCTTGAAGCGAGGAAAGCCAAACCCCCGCGACTGAAAATAATTCCAAGCGTCATGCAATCTGCGAATGGTAGTTTGCAGAACTTGAGAAGGGGCTTCGCCCAACAACGGAAACGTTTTTTTCGCTTTAGGAAGTTCGTTCTGTTGAGCGTAATAGGTAGGGAATGGCTTGTCGGGTAGAATGATGTATTCTCTCTCCAGCGAACAATAATCCAAACTACATTTACGCGAATTGACCCAATCTTTGATTTCTCGCAAGGCGTAGTTATAAACCTTACGAGAAATTTCCAACCAATGAAGCATCGTTTCTTCTTGGTTGGCGTCGGGATAAATTCGGTAGCAGTAGTTCATGATAAGAGTCATACAGTCAACTCTAACACAGAACTACGAGTCTATAAACCTACATCTGATACCGATTTCACGCCTGATTGACGGGATAAAATCGGTCTGGGGGCGTCCATGTATCCCAACACCAAATCGAAGATTATGGTGTGGGACTTATTGCTCCCCCAGACCCCCTCGAATAGTTAAGTTTTGAGCTCTGAATCAAAAACTGTTTAACTTGGGACTCGTTTTGGGCGGTTCGATGCCGGGGAAGCAAAAAGCTTTTAACTTCACTGCGTCTGGCAGCTGGATCGCCCCGTTTGTATACCTACGGCTGATAGCACCTATCCACCTTGCTACTAAAAATCAGCCATTCCTTCGGCTTTTACACAGAAAATAAGCTGAGAGCATGAGTGACTTTAGTCTGGGGATGAAAGCGTGCATCCCAGGTCAAAACCTACCTTAAAACAAACGTAATAAAAGGCGCATATCCGAACTCATCTATTTTATTATTTAAGGTTAAAAGAAAAAGGGCGCTGCCTCGACAGGTATCGATCGCCTATGTTGGTTTTCTCACCCTCCACAATGCTCAGCTTGCCACACGCTGGCGTGGGACTAGCCTGTGGGAAGCAGAACATAGAACAGATAGATAGATGAAGAAAGTTTTTTTGCAACCGCAGCAGGATCAACAGTAGATGCTGGGTCTGGGGTCAAGCCCAATGACTCCCCAGACCAAGCATCCCCGCGTTATGAAACACCGGGCCGGGTCTTTCAATTTCCAACGGCTGAGTTTTGTCACTAAAGGCTGATATTTCCGGCAAAAGCTGAGGCTGTGGCGATCGGGTTCACAATAAGATTGCATTTTTCCCGCACCGAATTCTGCTGCCCTCCTGACATTGGGCAGAATTTTTGGTTTTTTTTCCTATTCCCCCAGCCTTATTTTACGAAAACTTTAATTTACTTATAATTTCTTAACAATTCGGTTTTTCCAGAGAAAGCCAACAAAGGCGATCGGGCCACGAGATGGTTCGGGGGGGTTCAACGGCGACTGCCGGGGCGAGGGAAGCAGGCCATACATTAAATTTTGCAACCGCGCATCTACCGAAAGAAAGAGATTAGCCCGCACTCCCCACCCAGCCATTTACCTTCTTAGAGAGATAAGTTTCTGTAATAATTTGTAATAAACAAAGACGGGCGAGCGTTGTATAAAGATTATCAGAGGGTTGAAACGACAGGCCAAAGTTAACAAAAAGACTGATTGACAAGGTTTGTCGCATCTCATAAAAGATGTTAAAATTTCTAAGGTTTCTTAAACGTCCGTTACGATGTAACAATAGTGCAGGTAGCGGAAAGGGAAAACTCGATCGAACCAGCAGATTAGCTGGCATCAAATTTCAACCCTTGCAGGCACTCGTAGCCTGAACAAATTTAACTTAACGGTTTTATACCGCAACCAAACTCAATTAACTCAAGTAGGAGAGTTCTTTCATGTTTGACGCATTTACAAAAGTGGTTTCCCAATCTGACGCTCGGGGCGAATTTCTAGCTCAGGGTCAACTCGATGCTCTCAGCAGCATGGTTTCCGACGCTAACAAGCGGATTGACGCAGTAAACCGCATCACCGGCAACGCATCCAGCATCGTAGCCAATGCAGCTCGCACCCTGTTCGCCGAACAGCCACAACTGATCGCTCCTGGTGGCAATGCGTACACCAACCGCCGCATGGCAGCTTGCTTGCGCGATATGGAAATCATCTTGCGCTACGTCACCTATGCAACATTTGCAGGCGACGCCAGCGTTTTGGACGACCGCTGCTTGAACGGTCTGCGTGAAACATACCAAGCTCTGGGAGTTCCCGGTGGCTCAGTTGCAGCAGGTGTGCAAAAAATGAAGGAAGCAGCAATTGCGATCGCTAACGACCCCAACGGTGTTACCCGTGGTGATTGCAGCTCGCTAATGTCTGAAATCGGCAGCTACTTCGACCGCGCAGCTAGTGCAGTCGGCTAAAAATAGCCAAGCGAACCTTTCTTGTAAAGAAGCGAGCATCGCATTTTTGCAAACAATCATTTTTGTACAAAAACAACACAACATTAGGGAGAAACCAGAACAATGAAAACCCCTTTGACTGAAGCAGTAACCGCAGCCGATTCTCAAGGCCGTTTCCTGAGCAGCACTGAACTGCAAGTCGCCTTCGGCCGTTTCCGCCAAGCAGCAGCAGGTTTGGAAGCAGCCAAAGCGTTGACCGCCAACTCTCAGCGTTTGATCGACGGTGCAGCTCAAGCTGTGTACAACAAATTCCCGTACACGCAACAAATGCAAGGCCCGAACTACGCTTCTACCCCAACAGGTAAAGCCAAGTGTTCTCGCGACATCGGCTACTACCTGCGGATGGTAACATACTGCTTAGTTGCAGGTGGCACAGGTCCGATGGACGAGTACCTGATTGCAGGTGTTGACGAAATCAACCGGACATTTGAATTGTCTCCTAGCTGGTACGTTGAAGCTCTCAAGTACATCAAAGGCAACCACGGTCTCAGTGGCGACGCTGCAACTGAAGCGAATTCCTACATCGACTACGCAATCAACGCTCTGAGCTAGATTTGCGTGATGCCCGGGATTGTAAGCTGCTGTTAGCTTAAGTGTTAGCGGTTGTTTACAATTCCGGGCATCTGCGATCCAAGCCTAGTTTTGCAAATACTTTTTTAAGCAGTTTTCAATTTTTACAGCAAAAAAGGAAGAAGCGAAGATGGCGGGACTAGCAGCTGCAGAACGGTTGGGAATAAAAGCATTTGAAGAAGCGGGACGGGTAGAACTGCGCCCCCACTGGACGCAAGAGGATGCGAAAGCAGTAATTCGCGCTGCTTACAGCCAAGTTTTCGGCAACGAGTATTTAATGTCGAGCGAACGACTTACCAGTGCTGAATCTCTGCTGCTGCAAGGGCAGATTTCAGTGAAAGATTTTGTGCGGTCAATTGCACATTCCGAAACCTATCGGAAAAAGTTTTTTTATCCGAACTCGCAAACGCGGTTAATTGAGCTTAATTATAAGCATTTGTTGGGCCGCGCTCCTTACGACGAGTCGGAAATTGCTTTCCACGTTGATTTGTACAATGCAGAAGGCTACGAAGCTGAAATTAATTCTTACATTGACTCCGTTGAGTATGAAGAAAATTTTGGCGAAAGTGTAGTGCCTTACTATCGCGGTTTCGCGACTCAAAGAGGTCAAAAAACCGTCGGTTTTAACCGGATGTTTCAACTGTACCGGGGTTTTGCTTCCAGCGATCGATCGCAAAACCAAACCCAAGCCCGGCTGACTTGGGAAGTAGCGAGAAATATGGCTTCGCCGATATACACGGCCTCCACCGGAAAAGCCCTTGGCGGCACATCCGGCGGTTCTCGCGACCAACTCTACCGAGTCACCGCAATGCAAGGTGCGGGTAATTTTCTGCCCCAAGTGCGGCGGACTACTACCGAATATCTCGTGCCTTACGAGCAACTTTCGAGCCGCTTGCAGCAAATCAACAAACGTGGCGGCAAAGTGGTAAGTATTACCACAGCTTAAAGTTTGTGTATTGACGTTTTTGTGAAACGTCTTTAGCAAATTAGGACTAAGGCTAAAAAATTATTCAATTTTATATGTATAGGTAAGGTGTGCAGTGCACACCCTACTTTGAGGCATATTATCCTTAGTCCTAAAAATTTCAAGTGCAACGAAGCATAAAACTTTTGTCATTAATAATTTAGGAGAAAATCTGGTGGCGATTACAACAGCAGCGTCCAGACTGGGCACATCCGCATTGAGCGATGCGCCGAAGGTAGAATTGCGCCCGAACTACACCAAAGACGACGTTGAAACGGTGATTCGTGCCGTTTACCGTCAGGTGCTGGGCAACGACTATTTAATGAAATCCGAGCGACTTACAAGTTCCGAGTCTTTGCTGCGGGACGGCAGTTTGAGTGTACGAGAATTTGTACGCGCTGTAGCTAAGTCAGAACTGTACAAAACCAAGTTTTTCTACAACAGCTTCCAAACTCGGACGATCGAACTAAACTACAAACACTTGCTCGGTCGCGCTACCTACGACGAATCTGAAGTAATTGAGCACTTAGATTTGTACCAAACAAAAGGCTACGACGCTGATATTGATTCTTACATCGATTCAGTAGAGTATCAAGAAAACTTTGGCGAAAGTATCGTGCCTTACTACCGCGGCTTTAACACCCAGCGCGGTCAAAAAACCGTCGGTTTTACCCGGATGTTCCGGTTGTATCGGGGCTATGCAAACAGCGATACATCTCAGCTAGAAGGCAATATCTCTCGCTTAGCTGTCGAACTCGGCACTAACACCGCTACGGCTGTAGTTGGGCCTTCTGGCGGTAACGAAGGTTGGGCATATCGGCCTTCCGCCAGAAACGTAACTCCCGCCAGCACTTTCGGCGGTGCGGCAGCTTACGGTAAAGAAGGGCGGCTGGTGCGCGTGGAAGTTTCCGGCATTCGCACGGGCGGCTATCCCAGCGTGCGCCGCAGCAGCAAGGCTTTCATCGTACCTGTTGAGGAGTTGTCCTCGCAAATGCAGAAATTTCAACGCATGGGCGCGAAAATCGCCAGCATTACTCCAATTTAGTCAGTTGGCAGTTGGCAGTTGGCAGTTACTAGCTTTTAGTCAACAGTCAACAGTCAACAGTCAACAGTCAGAATTACCAATTACCAAGAAGCTTATGTTGGGTCAAATTGTAGCTGGAAAAAGTGGCAATACAGCTTCGGCTAGTCGCTGCTTTCGGTATGAAGTTGTCGGCTTGCGCCAAAGCGATGAAACAGATAATGTGGATTATTCGATTCGATCGAGCGCGAGTACATTTATCACCGTGCCTTACAATCGGATGAATCAAGCAATGCAGCGGATTACTCGCATGGGCGGGAAAATTGTCAGCATTCATCCTTTAAACGCGGGTGCAGAATCATCGCATGAATCATCGCACGATCACCAATAGTTTGGTTGCAGGGGCGATGAAAATCGCTCCGACAAAAGCTAGAAGCGGCGATTAAAATCGCTGCTAGACAAACAAAGTCCACTAGCGGACTAAGAGTTAATGTAACCCGCCTTGGCGGGTTTTGTGTGTTTAGTAGCGATTTAAATCGGCGAGTTTTCCTAACCCTTGCCTTGCAGGTTTTGTCTTGGTAGCAGCGATTTCAATCGCCGAATAACTAATAACTAATAACTAATAACTAATCACTATGGATTATTACGAATCCGACTCACCGCCGGCGGGTGTAGCTGAGGGCGAGTCTTTAACTGTGGAACAGGCGATCGCCAATTTGCACTGTCAAGATTATAGTCTCCGCTATTATGCTGCTTGGTGGATTGGCAGATTTCGAGTCAAGGAACCTGCTGCTATTGCAGCTTTGATAGGGGCTTTGGAAGAAGAGTCAGAACAAACAAAAATTGGCGATTATTCCCTATTGCGAAATGCGGCGCGGGCACTGGGTAAATTGGGCGACAAACAAGCATTGCCGGCGCTAATTCGCTGTTTGGAATGCGCGGATTATTACGTGCGGGAAGCGGCGGCCCAAGCTTTAGAAATGCTGGGCGAGATCGATTCTATTGGGCCGCTAATGAAGCTATTGGATGGGGGCGTAGCTGTGGCTGTGCGAGTGCCGGGAAAATCGCATTTAGTGCAGCCTTACGACTCGGTAATTGAAGCTTTGGGTACGCTGCAAGCGATAGAGGCCATACCGCTAATTTCACCTTTTTTGGAACATTCTGTGGAACGGGTGCAGTACGCTGCGGCGCGGGCGATGTATCAGTTAACTGGTGAGCGGGTTTATGGAGAGCGGTTGGTAAGTGCTTTGAATGGGGATAATTTGCAGTTGAGACGATCGGCTTTGATGGACTTGGGGGCGATCGGCTATTTGCCGGGAGCGCAAGCTATTTCTGAAACTTTAGCAGAAAATAGCATGAAATTGATTGCGCTCAAAGGAGTTTTGGAGCATCACCTCAATCAACAAGAATCACTATCTTTGTCAGATGATGCTATCCGGGTTATGGATTTAATGGACAGTTTGCTTTGAACTTGAAAACTCTTTGATAGACATCGGTGATTGAAATCGTTTTTGACCTCAAACTCTAATGGGGCTAATAAACATTAATATTAACTAGGACTTACGCACTCCGACAAAGAAACCGGGTTTTTACCGAATCTAAGGGCTGCAACGAAGTTTTTTAGTAAAAAACCCGGTTTCTGGGCCCATGCGTCCAAGACTATCAAATTAACTATTAATACCTAATGCGATCGCTCTTTTCTTCGTTGCTTCCAGAGATGCCTCTATTAGCTGCTCGCCAAATTTCTTCACCTGCTCAACTAAAATCTCTCCCGCAGTTTCGGGAGAACCAGCATTAAAAGGTGGTGCGGGATTATACTCTAGAAGTAACTGAATCATTTTGGCAGTTTCCTCGCCACAGAGTTTGCCAACAACCACCAATCCAAAATCGATACCAGCAGTTACGCCGCCGCCTGTGATGCGATTTCGATCGACAACCACTCTTTGAGTCCCAACTTCAACGCCCAGCATTGCTAACTGGTCGCGAAATGCCCAATGGCAAGCAGCGCGGTATCCTTGCAACAGTCCAGCAGCAGCTAAAATCAAAGAACCCGTACAAACCGATGTCACATATTTTGCTATTTTACCCTGTTGGCGCAGAAATTCCAGCATCTCTCCATCCTGCATCATTTCCACCTGTCCGATCGCGCCGCCGGGAACGCACAAAACATCTAAAGACGGACAGTCATTAAAAGTAGTAGTTGGCAAAATCGTCATTCCCTCGCTACTTGTCACAGGTTCGAGAGTCTTCCACAACAGCAGAACACGAGTGTCAGGCATCATGGAAAATACTTGGTAAGGGCCAGTCATATCGAGTTGCGTCATGCCGGGGAAAATCACTAAGCCAATGCAATATTTTGTTGGATTCATCATTTTTAAAATTATTTCAACTTTTGTTAGAGATTATGCTAAGAATTAATTTCAAGCTTGCATAGTCCTCAAGTGGGTACTTTTAACTCGATGGCTAATTCTCTTCTGCCCTTATTTCAAGCAATCTCAAGCGCTCGGGACGATCGCGAACTGCGAATGCGCGTCATGGATGCAGTGGGCGAGCATTTTGGCGCGCAGCGTTGGGGAATTTATTTACTCGACGAGAAGTTCCAGCTTGCGGAGGTTGATGTCTGCGGCGTGTCTGATGTAAATGATTTTGTAGATTGCTACGAAAAATTCGGTAGGGCTGTCGATCCGGTGATGCGCTACGTACTCGATCGGCACGCTCCGGCTCACGAACAATTAGTGCTACCCTCGGAAGGTTGGAAGCAGTGCGAACTGTACCGGCGCTGCTGTGCCTATTACGGGCACGAACATATTATGACAGGGCCGATCGTCGGTGGAGGTCATCTCATCGGTTCAATTCATTTTGCCCGCGTGGGTGATACACCCGCATTTGGTGCTGGGGAACTTGCCAATTTGAGCGCTTTGTGCCTTCACCTGTCAGCCAGTCTAGCAACGTTACAGGTGCGATCGACCAAATTAAATTCGTCGTTAGCAATGCGTTTGACACCGCGAGAGTTACAAATTGCTGAACTGGTGGCGCGGGGACTAACAAATGCCGAAATTGGTACAGCACTGTGGATTACGCAGAATTCTGTCAAGCAAGCTCTCAAACGGATGTTCCGCAAGCTGAATGTTTCGTCTCGTACTGAGATGGTAGCGCGGCTTCAAGGGGCTTTGGTTTCGTAAAAAGTATTGCTAAAATCAGCAATCTAAAATCTAATATTGTTTGGTAAACCTGTTGTAAATACTATCAATAAATGGCATTAGAATTAATTCAGGCTGTCGAACAAGCAGATTCTTCCGAAGGCTTGTTAAACTCCGTCAAAGCACTGGCGGCAGCTTCATCAAAACAAGCAATTCCTACCTTAATTACAGTTCTCGGTTACAACAACCCAGGCGCCGCTGTTGCGGCCGTTGACGGGCTAATTCAAATCGGAGAAGCTGCCGTGCTGCCGCTTCTAGAACAGCTTGACGGCTACAATTACGGAGCGAGAGCTTGGGCTGTTCGGGCTTTGGCGGGAATTGGCGACCCCAGGGGTTTGGAGATTTTGCTGGATGCAGCGGCGAATGACTTTGCTTTGAGCGTGCGGCGGGCCGCGGCTAGGGGTTTGGGGACGATTTGCTGGGAACTGATGCCGGCAGAACAAATTGCAGATGCTCAACTTCGCGCTGTGAAAACGCTGCTGCAAGCGTCCCGAGATCCAGAATGGGTGGTGCGCTACGCAGCAGCGGGGGGTTTGCAAGCTTTGGCGGGTGCTGCTACTGTCAAACCGGATTGGTTAGCGGAAGTTTTGGCCCGGCTTGAGGAAATCATCCAAAGCGATGAAACTACTTCAGTTAGGGCTCGGGCTTTGCTTGCTAAGGAAAAATTGTCACTTGGGTAGGGTTTGGGCGATGGTGTCTTCCAAATCCCCTTGACTGAGAGTGGTTAATATAAAGACTTCTTGTACGGTTTTGCCCTGTCTGGCGATGATTTTAAATCCCCCGCGGATGGGTACTGACACTCTTAATGTCATGCGGGGGATGTGTCCTTTAACTTTGTTGATGACCCCAGGCGTGACTGTTTGAATGCCCATTTTTAGGGTGAGGCGCTCTAAAATTGGTATCAAACCGGGAAGGTGGGTAGAGTGGTTCCAAACTAGGCGGCCTTTGGGTTGTGCGTTCATAAATATTTAACCAAATTCAACATACCCAGTCTAAGCCACCCCTGGGGGGAACCAATTTGAATTTCCCTCAACTTATTTATCAATAACGTTACTGTGAGTGTCATTGCCAGCAAACGGAGACAATCTCAAACCGAGATTTTTGATTCCGGGGGCGCAAGCTGAGATTTGAGGGCGCAGAATTGTCCTGTACTTTTTGATGTTGTGGGTTGCTAACTGTCGGTTTTTCTAGTTGAGTTGCGATCGCCCCGAGCATTTCTGCTACGCTGCAAGGTTTTTTGAGATAGCCGTCTGCTTTGAGTTCCAGGGCTTTTTCCATTTCGGAGGCTGTCATAAAAATAAACGGAATGCTGGCAGTTGCAGGGTGCGATCGCACGGCTGCGAATACTTCAAAACCGTTTAGTTCCGGCATCATGACATCTGACAAAATTAAATCGGGAATTTCGGCTGCTAACTCGATACCAACTTGTCCGTTTTCGGCGCCGACAGCTTCAAAACCGCGCGATTCCAGAAGTTCTAATACGGTTTCTCGGATTAAGTTATCGTCTTCAATGACTAATATTTTTTTCATTTGTTTTAGCTAGCTCTTTACTTGGTTTTTATTGCTCAGTTATAATTGTTACAGGTAAGTTTTAAATAATTCAATAGGGTTATTGCAAAAAACCGCTTTTGACTGGATATTTTTTACGGCTTTGTGTATGCTCGCAGTTACCAAAATAATTGGGTTATCAGCAGCTTTACCTTGTGTAGTAGCGCTAGAAGTCGCTCCGGCGTACCTAGGATTGTGAACGTCTAAAATCAGCAATTCCATAGTTTATTTAATCAAGATTTTAGCCGCCTGACTCAAAAAGTTTCTATTTGAGTGGCATCGCAGTTACGTGTAATTACCGATGAGCTAAGCGCGAAACTCCAACCTGTGCAGTTCACAAATTTCGGGCGATCGGGTAAAATATAACTTGGTGTATCGCTATTAAGTGAGGAAAAAGATATGTCAGAATTTCTAGACTTTCTCAGACATCAGTTTGCCTACGTTGCCATTGGCGAATTTAAACCAGGAAAATTTGAAGCTGCCGAACAACTTTTTGAAAAAGCCGTTGCAACTTATGCCACAGGTTTTAAGGGAGCATACCTGCTGCAATTGCCAAATACAGACAAAGGTATCGCCATCATTTTTTGGGAAAGCGTAGAAAAGATGGCAGCCAATCAAAGCGAAGCTTATCAGGAAATATTGAAGCAGATGGCGCCTTTATTTGCAAAAATACCAGACACAAATGTTTATGAAATTGTCAGTGAAATTCAGCCCAAAAGTGAATGATTAAAAAACCTGCAACCTGCGCGTCATTCCCATTCCCATCGGCGTCTTTCGCCCTACTCCGCTGTAAAGAGCAAAATCGGCTAAAGTGTTAATTTGCTTGATAGTAACAGGAGCTATATCTCCCATAATTCGGTAACTAATATCCCCGACGCAGCCAATAAATTTACTGCGAGAATCCGTACTAACTTCTGTTCTGATATCGAAGAAACTGGGAAAAATAGCTTCTGTCAAAGTAGGTTCGATCGCCATCCTGCTGTACTTGTTCCAGCGATTCGCTAAACTGCCGAAAATACTCTCACGAGTGGGCATAGCACTATCGTAGACACCTTGCCGAAAATTAGTAGGAGTGCAGAAACTAAAAGCAATTTGCCGCTCAGTTTCCGAAGCTCTCTCGAACAATTCTGCGTAAGTACAAAAGTTTACCCACGGCTGGTTGGATTGCGGTTCCCTCAAAATATTAGTAATGTATATATTTGTCGGGCCAAGATGCCAGGGGCGATCGAAATTAAGTTGCTGCCAAAGTAGAGTTAGCCGATCGAACAAACCGTCATCCAGCAGAGAAATTCGCCACCAAATTGGCGTATTTTCCCGAATAGCTTGCTTGTGTTCCCACTGTAGGGCCGGAGATATTGTGCGGGAAGCCGGAGGCAAAACTCTCTTTTGTGGCTGGGGCGCGCTGCTTTTGTAAGCCTCTTTTCTGCTTACTTGAAAAGGACTTAAAGTGAAAGCTTTTTCATGAGATTGGTCGTGCAGGTAGGCGCTCAAATCGCTGTCTACAGCACTCACAAGGTTCAAAAACAAAGCGTGGAGATGCCGCCCCGTTAAAAACTGGGATGGAATTGGTGCAACTGGCAGCAGGTTTAAAACAAGGCTGTGGGGCATTTTTAAATTATATACTGTGTCTCTATATATGTTCAGCTCGTATTAATATTACAGCTAAGTTGGCACTTAGGAATGAGAATTAAATAACTTCCACAAGTTTGTGGGATGGGCTCTTATAGCCCGTCATGAGTGGACGGGCTATAAGAGCCCATCCCACAATAACAATTAAAATTGTAAGTTATTTAATTCGCGATCCTTAGATTAAAGAATTTTAATCACGTAAGGTGCACACTCTGCACCTTACGTTTAGGGGGATTTGTGCAGTGCACCCTAGGTTTAGGTGGTGATATTGACTGCGGGAAATTTTTAGGCGATCGAGATTTCTGGCGACAAATAAACGTCTTGAATGGCGTGGAACAATTTTACCCCTTCTTCAAAGGGACGCTGAAAAGTTTTGCGACCGGAAATTAAGCCGCAGCCGCCAGCGCGCTTGTTGATTACTGCGGTGCGAATTGCTTCTGCAAAATCGCTTTTCCCGGAAGCACCGCCGGAGTTAATTAAACCCATCCTTCCCGCATAACAGTTGAGCACTTGATAGCGAGTTAGATCGATCGGGTGATCCGTTGTCAAATCCGAATAAACCCGCTTGTCGGTTTTGCCGTAACTGTGACCGCTAGCTTTAGCAACAGCTTCGTAACCGTTGTTGCATTCGGGCAGTTTCTGCTTGATAATGTCAGCTTCAATTGTCACTCCTAAGTGATTTGCTTGCCCGGTCAAATCGGCGGCAACGTGATAATCTTTGTCTTGTTTAAAGATATCGTTGCGGAGATAGCACCACAAAATTGTCGCCATTCCGTATTCGTGAGCGTGGGCAAAAGCTTGACTGACTTCTTGGATTTGCCTCGTCGATTCCGGCGAACCAAAATAAATTGTTGCTCCCACTGCAACTGCTCCCAAATTCCAAGCTTGTTCGACAGAAGCAAACATTATTTGGTCGAATTGATTGGGATAAGTCAGCAATTCGTTGTGATTTAGCTTGACAATAAAAGGGATTTTGTGCGCGTATTTGCGAGATACGCTTCCCAAAACTCCCAGCGTTGTCGCGACAGCGTTGCAGCCAGCAGAAATTGCTAGTTTGATGATGTTTTCGCTGTCGAAATAAATGGGATTCGGTGCAAAAGAAGCGGCGGCTGAGTGTTCGATTCCTTGGTCTACGGGCAGGATGGATAAATAGCCGGTATTCGCCAAGCGTCCGCTAGAATAGAGTTGCTGAAGCGATCGCAAAACTTGAGGAGATCGATCGGTTTGAGCAAAAATGCGATCGACCCAATCCGGACCCGGCAGGTGCAACAAATCTTTAGAAACTTTTGCTTGATGGGTGAGCAAGTCTTCGGCTTCGTCGCCAAGCCAAGACTCGATGGAATTGGGAACTGATAGTGTAGCTGTCATACAGATTTCCCTCTCAATTTCAATTGCAGGCTGATGATTGCAGACATTAACCTTGCTGATATTGTAGCGAAAAAATCATTTTTTCCATACCGTCAACGCTCGACCCAGTTTTTAACAAGTTAGCGACAACAGCAACGAGGACGCGCTACTCTATAATAAGCTGGCAGTTCAGCCGGATCGGCGCTGCCAGCGATCGCCGATCGACTCACAACTTTGCCATCACAATGTCAAATACTTACTTCGATTCTGAAAACGCTCACAAATCCTTCGAGATGCCCGGTGCCAGACCCCACTACAACCCCGATCGCCCCGGTCAAGTAGAGCACATTTTCCTCGACTTAGTGCTGAATATTCCCAAACAAAGCTTTCGCGGCACTTGCAGCATCCGCATCAATCCAGTCCGCAGCGGTATTGACAAATTAACCTTAGATGCTGTAAACCTGAATATTAAATCAGTAAAAGTCGGCGAAATTGAGCAAAATTTCGACAGCGATGGCGAAGTGCTGCAAATTCAACTGCACGAACCAACAGAAGCTTACCAACCAATTACAATTGCGATCGAATACTCGGTCGAAAAACCCCAGCGCGGCCTCTATTTCGTCGGCCCGGACAAACACTATCCAGACAAACCAACACAAGTCTGGACTCAAGGCGAAGACGAAGATTCCCGCTTCTGGTTTCCCTGTTTCGACTATCCCGGACAACTCGCTACTTCGGAAATTCGAGTGCAAGTTCCGAGACAACTCTTTGCTATTTCCAACGGCGAATTAATTAGTACAAAAAACGAAGGCGACGATAAGATTTATCACTGGTCCCAAACCCAGGTACACCCGACTTACTTAATGACCTTAGCAGTCGGAGATTTTGCAGAAATTAAAGACGAATGGAACGGCAAACCAGTTAATTATTACGTGGAAAGAAGCCGCGAAGCAGACGCTAAGCGCAGCATGGGCAAAACGCCTCAAATGATTGAATTCTTCTCTAAAGCATTTGGCTATCCTTACCCTTTTCCCAAATACGCTCAAGTCTGCGTCGATGATTTCATCTTCGGCGGTATGGAAAATACTTCGACAACTTTGCTGACAGATAGGTGCTTGTTAGACGAACGCGCCAGTCTCGACAATCGAGGTACTGAAAGCTTAGTCGCCCACGAATTGGCTCACCAGTGGTTCGGCGATTTAGTAGTAATTAAACATTGGTCTCATGCTTGGCTGAAAGAAGGCATGGCTTCTTATTCCGAGGTGCTGTGGACTGATAAAGAATATGGCAAAGAAGACGCGGCTTACTATATGTTAAATGAAGCCCGCAATTATTTAGCTGAAGATAGTTCCCGCTACCGCCGCCCCATTGTTACTCACGTTTACCGGGAAGCCATTGAATTGTACGATCGCCATTTGTACGAAAAAGGTGCTTGTGTCTATCACATGATTCGCGCCGAGTTGGGCGACGAATTATTTTACAAAGCAATTCACACTTTTGTGCGGGATAACGCTCACAAAACTGTAGAAACGATCGATTTGCTTAGGGCGATAGAAAAGGCTACCGGTCGCAATCTCATGTTTTTGTTTGACCAGTACGTTTATCGCGGCGGTCATCCAGATTATAAGGTTGCTTATTCCTGGGATGGCGACAGCAAATTAGCCAAAGTTACTGTCACACAAACTCAGGTAAAAGACAGCAAAAATGGCAACGGCAACAGCAAAGATGTCTTTGACCTAAAAATTCCCATAGGCTTCGGTTACAAGCCGGAAAAAGAAGCAGATGATGACGGTTGGGTACGCTCAACTCCGAACCTAAAAACTTTCACAGTCCGAGTGCATGAGCGCGAGCAAAGCTTCTATTTTCCTCTAGAACAAAAGCCTGCATTTATCAGTTTTGATGTCGGCAATAAATACTTAAAAACTGTTGTTTTAGAGTATGGAATTGCGGAACTAAAAGCTCAGTTGCAATTCGATCCAGACCCGGTTTCGCGGATTTACGCTGCCCAAGCTTTGGCGAAAAAAGGAGGACTGGAAGCGGTGAAAACGCTGTCAGAAGTTCTCAAGAAAGAGCCGTTCTGGGCAGTACGGGCAGAAGTGGCCGGTCAGTTAGTTGAAATTAAACTCGACCAAGTTTTTGAAGGTTTAGTAAGTGGTTTAAAAGATAAAGATGCTCGCGTTCGTCGCGCTGTGGTGAATGCGCTGGGTAAAATCCAAACTCACGAAACTTATAAGGCGCTGAGATCGATCGTCGAAAAAGGCGACGACAGCTATTATGTAGAAGCGGCCGCAGCGAGTGCTATTGGCTCAATTGCAGGGGCTAACCCCGACGAAAAACCGACCGACGAACAGGTACTCAAAGAGTTAAAATTGGTGCTGAAAGAGCGTCAGGGCTGGAATGAGGTAGTGCGATCGGGTGCGATCGCAGGTTTGGCGCAGATGAAAACTTCTGAAGATGCGCTGAATCTGATTTTGAAATACACAGCCGCCGGTACTCCGCAAGCTTTGCGCTTGGCTGCAATTCGAGCTTTGGGGACAATTTCGACTGGTCAAACGAAGGTCAATTTAGAACGGATTTTGCAGCGATTGGCAGAATTATCTAAAGAGACGTTTTTCTTGACTCAAGTCTCTGTAGTAGCGGGATTAGGACAAATGCAAACTCGCAAAGCAATTCGCATTTTGCGTTCTTTAGCTGACCAAACTCCCGACGGCCGCGTTCGCCGCATGGCTGATGAAGCTGTCCAAAGAGTGCAGAAAAATGCTGGTTCTGATGCAGCGGTAAAGCAGTTGCGGGAGGAATTAGACCAGGTGAAAAAGGAAAATCAAGATTTGAGAAGCCGCATGGAAAATTTGGAGGCTAAGGCGAAGAAAGATTAGGTGTAAAACCGCATACCGGCGCAGATCGAGGCAGATATTGGCGATCGGCTTTTATCTGCTTGTCTGTAAAGGATTGCGCGCGGTTATTATAATAATATTATTGTTCAGTGGGAATGCAGGGGAATTTCCTATTTTAGACAGACAGGAAAAGCCAAATATGTTTATTCTCCACTTTATTGCTGTCTCAACTTGGGAAGTGTATAAAATCAGGCGTGCAGTTTTTATTGTTTAGTTGGCAGCTATTAATCGGAGTTATGCGCGGGTGGCGAGAAACCGGGTTTTTTACGAAAATCCTGCGCTGTAGCCCGGAGACTCGGCAAAAAACCCGGTTTCTTTAGTCCTAAGTCAATCAAGTTGCAGCAGCTTTTGCAGCCCTAAATATTGCCGAAATCATGAGTATAAAAATCGCTTTACTGGTCGAGCAATCAGGGGTAGTTCCCTATCGCATTCAAGACGGAGAAATTGAAGTAATGCTGATTACTTCTTCGGCTAGCAAGCGCTGGGTTATTCCCAAAGGATTAATTGAACCTGATATGACTCCTCAAGATTCCGCAGCCAAGGAAGCTTGGGAAGAAGCAGGTTTGTTGGGTAAAGTGTTCCCCGATTTGCTGGGAACTTACGAGTATCAAAAGTCCGGCTGTACTTGTGAGGTAGGAGTATTTCTACTGGAAGTGCAAGCAGTTCTAGAAATTTGGCCGGAAGCTAGCAAGAGAAAGCGGCAGTGGGTAAGTATTCCTAAAGCAATTAAGCGGGTTAATGAACCGGAACTCAAACTCATTTTGGCGGATTTGCCGAATCGGTTCTGGTGAAGAGTCGCTGGGTAAGGGCGGGTTTACCAATACTTTGGTTTTCAACCATAAATTCGGGTGAACCCGCTAACAGAACAAAATGACTGAAGAATATATGCTGTATTCAAGCCAGAGTTAACATAAAATTAGAACAAATCCGCCCTTCAGATGACGTAGATCCTGGCTATGTATCTGTAATTGAGTTCGGTACTCCCAAAGCACGGATCGTCAAAAAATGCAGACCGTAGAAGCCCTTCACCGCGAAGCAATGGAACTGGTCGATAGAGCAGTTCTCGCCCGTCAGTGCGGTGATATCGACCAAGTGACTGCACTCACCAGAGCCGCCTTTGCCAAAGAACGGGCGGCAGCGGATTTAGTAGCAAACGAATGGGATTTTGAGCCTACTCGTTCTATACTGCATCGGAGCGCCGCCGTACTTGGCATTGAGTGTGCCCAACTCCGGCAAGCAGAACGGCTGATTGGACGCGCCCTCGCAGGCAGCCCTCCCACGGACATTGCGGATGAACTGCGCGACCTGCTTATAAGCTGTTCGACATCTAAATTGCATTTTTTGTGCGGGCTTTCTGGCCCAACCCCTACTCCCCACAAGAACTTGACCAAATTTTTACTGTGCAGTTTAAATGCACAACAGCTTACAAGAAATTTACTCGCAGCGCTAAGCGATTGGAGCTTAATTTATTTAAGCGTTAGCTGACAGAAAAGGAATGCTTTCGGCTAAGTTATCCTTAACTTCAATTCCCTGTTTTCTCGCCCAAAACTGGCTCAAAAAGTGAATTTGCCGCAAGCCGACAACTAAATTTAAACCCGGTACAAAAATCCACCAAACTGTTAGCGGTTCTTTGATTCCTTCTTGGCGGTACAATTCGTTAACTGTCTTGTAAAGTTTGAACTGCACGATGTAAATCCAAGCAATACCGAGGAGGGAAAACCAACCAAACCATCCGGGAACGTCAGGATCGAATATCCGCAAAGCTTGGGGGACGGCTACTCCTAAACCAAAGGGAAGCAAGCAAAGAGTTCCCGACCAACCGCTGCCGTTATAGCGACGCAATTCTTCTTGAATAATCCATTTGTACCATCCGTAATATAGCAGCAAGCTGACTCCAGACAGCAAAATTACTCGCCACAAAGAGCGCGGTTTACCTAAAGGTTTGTCGGACATATTTAGATGTAAGATATGAATGGCTATCTTGATTGTATTAACATTTGTTAATTATTGCAAAATCATTTCTCGGATCGATCGCGCGGTTGCAGGGGCCAGCAGAACACCGTTGCGATAGTGGCCGCTGGCGATGAGAACGTTGCTGTTACCGGGAAGCGTCTCGATAATTGGGGCCGGCCGCCCTTCGGGCCGCGGGCGCAATCCCGACCATTTCTTGATGATTTCAGCGTCTGCTAAGGCCGGACAAAGGGATGTCGCCCTCGCCATCACTTGCGCCAACATATCAGCATTCGCCTCAATTTCCCCGCCATTTTCGGAAAACTCCACCGTCGCCCCCACCCAAAATTCCTGATTTCCCACAGGCACAATGTGAACGTCATCGCAAGTAATTACCGGGCTAAAATCTGGGTTTCCTACAGGATGGGGCGTCAGCAAATGCAGCGCTTGTCCCAACACCGGGCGAATGTCAACCAACTGATTTAACGATGCAGTCACAGCAGCAGAACCCAAACCAGCGCACACAATTAGTCGATCGAAATTTTCAGCAACAGGCAAGATGCCTGTTCCACAAGACTTATTGACAGCAATGGAAGATGGGAGTTGAATCTCAGACACCTGAGAATTCAACTGAGTAATTCCTTCAACTTCCACCCCAAACTCAAAATTAACTCCATTTCGTTCAGCAGCATCAACCAAAGCCAAAGTTAGCGCCGTCGGATCGAGTTGCCGGTCTTGAGGCGAATAAATCGCAGCAATAATCTGATCGTTTAAATAGAGATGAGGGCAGCGATCGCGCACTCGTTCCACATCCCAAAGTTCCAATTTCCAACCTTGAGACTTGCGAGTTGCTATCAAATTTTCCCACTTACTTAAATCCTCTCCCTCCGAACACAGCATTAAAATTCCTTGTTTGTTAAAAGGAATTTTTCGCCCCGTAACTGCTTCCAATTCAGGAATCAAAGTTTCGTAGCGCTGAAGGCTGGTTTCCCTCAACTGCCAATTTCTGCCCTTGGTTTTGTGGCTGATAACTCCCATCAAAACACCGAGTGCAGCGCCAGTAGAACCTTGTGCCGGCGGCTGTTTGTCGAACACAGTAACTTTCAGTTCGGGAAATTGACTTAGTTCAAAGGCGATCGAAGCCCCAACAATACCGCAACCAATAATTGCAACGCGAACCATTCAATTTTAGATTTTAGATTTTAGATTTTAGATTAACTGCTTCCTAGGTTTTGTCCATATAAACCTTTTTCGGGCGGGCAAGATGCCCGCCCCACAAGAAAACTAATTTTTTCTTTGTGGAACAGGCATCTTGCCTGTTCTTGACAATGATACAAGATGTCAGTTAAGGCTAATTTCGGGCGGGCAAGATGCCCGCCCCACAAGAAAACTAATTTTTTCTTTGTGAAACAGGCATCTTGCCTGCTCTTGACAATGATACAAGATGTCAGTTAAGGCTAATTTTGGACGGGCAAGATGCCCGCCCCACAAGAAAACTAATTTTTTCTTTGTGGAACAGGCATCTTGCCTGTTCTTGACAATGATACAAGATGTCAGTTAAGGCTTATTTTGGACGGGCAAGATGCCCGCCCCACAAGAAAACTAATTTTTTCTTTGTGGAACAGGCATCTTGCCTGTTATTGACAATGATACAAGATGTCAGTTAAGGCTAATTAAGCTTTAGGAATTAGCTGCAAGAAGCTATCGAAATCATTGACAGCTTTTTGATAGCTGGCCGTGACTTTTGCATAGTCAAGGTCTTTAGCAGCAAGATCGATGTTAACCAAATCTGCAAACAAACTCTTGGTCAAATCAACAGCTTGTTGTTGAGACTTAGGCAATAAACTCGCAGAGACCATTTTCATGGTGTTTCGCAAGTCGCCTAGAGGCCCGTGAATGTAAGTTCTGGTATCAACCCAATTTCGCTTTTGAATGAGCGTTCCCAGGTTGTCCATGCGCGATCGGAACTCTGTCAGGGTAGGAACATAGCGCTCTATTTGCTGGATTTGCGCTGCTGTGTAAGTCGTTGGAACTTTTGCTTCGACACTGCTGCAACTAACCAGAAATGCCATCAAAAACGCCATCATCAAGGCAAAAATTGAACGGGGACGAGTCATGTCGATTTTAGATTTTAGATTTTAGATTTTAGATTGCTCGTTGCGAGCGGGCACAGGGCGGGTACGGGGTTGCTCGTGTTCGTTCCAAGGCTCTGCCTGAAAACGCAGATGCTTTGGCTCTGCTTCGCTGACCCAGCACCGAGAGTTATGTACAAAATATTATTTTACCTCCTGGCGGCGCAGAAAAGTTATCAGAGCATCGCCAACTTTTTCTGACCAATGTTCTTGAGGATAATGCCCCGCTTGTTCCAGTGTGACTAACTCTGCATTTTGGAGGGAACCTACTAGCTTTTGAGCGGGTTCAACACTCAGCCAAGGATCTGTCAAACCCCAGACAAATAAAGTTGGTCTAGTCCATCCTTTCAAGCCGGATTCAATTTCTGCCATTGACTGCGGCAATTGAATATTGCGGACTGTATTCATCAGCGATCGACCTGCATCCGAACTCTTCAAAAACGGGCGGCGGTAAACATCTAAATCTTTGTCTGATATTGTCTGGCCGCTGCCACCTTCGAGAGTTCTGTCAACCAAAAGCGGGTCTTGCGTCATCATGTCGCCAATAAAAGGCAGCCCCAACTGCTGCATTTTCCAAGGCAATTTTATATTTCCTGAAACTGGTGTATTGATGACGGCTAGACGCTCAATTTTATCGGGATTGCGTAAAGCGTATTGAATGCCGGCTGAAGCTAAAAATCCTTGAACAACGAGGTAAAATCGGTCTAATTCTAGAGCTTGAATAAAGCCTGTGAGGGCGTCAACAAAAGCATCGGGAGTGTAGGCAAAGTCGCGCTTGTCTGGTTTTGTCGATCGCCCGTAACCCACCCAATCTGGGGCGATCGATCTAAATCCGCTTGCCGCCAAATCCGGCATCATTACAGTCCAGGTAAAACTCTGGGACGGCAAACCGTGCAGCAGCAGTACGGGGGGTTTCTCAGTTTCGTTAACCGGATTTGTTTCCCGATAAAACCATTGCAGCGGGCCTACTTCAACTATTTTCTCATCAATTGACATTATTTTACTGGTTATTTATCAAACAATAAGGCGGGGATTCCCCGCCCTACTTACCTAATCGTTTGGTGGTACATAGTACCTTACCCAACTAATTACAGCCGCGTTTAGAAATTCATTTCAGCAGCTTGAACTTTTTCGACCTGTTTCTTCTTGAGAACCAGCATAATTTGAGCCAGCATGGTTATAGCCACGAAAGCCATCAATCCTTTAACGCGATCGGCACTTTGCAGCACGATCTCCACGTCTTTTTGACCGAAGCCGCCCACATTAGGATTGTTCGTCAAAAGTTCGCCTGCGGCAACTGTTTGTCCTTCGGTAACAATCAGTTCTGGGCCTGCGGGAATCGTATCAACAACGGCTGCACCTTCTGCAGGTTGAATGGTCACTTCATAACCGCCAGCTTCCGGTTGAGCAATCTTAGAAATGCTGCCAGCTACCGAAGCATTGTAAACAGTATTATTGCTCTTTTCGCCAGTAGGATAAACCTGACCGCGACCGCGGTTGCCGCCGACATAAATTTGGTATTTGCCGTAGTGAACGGACTTGTCAGTTGCCGGATTCGGCGACAAAACTGGGAATACCAATTCTTTGTACTGTTCTCCCGGTACTGGGCCGACTAAAACAATATTTTCTTGGGTTTCGCTGTAAGGTTGGAAGTAAAGATCGCCGACTTTTTCCTTCATTTCTTCGGGAATTCTGTCAGCGGGAGCAATCTTGAAACCTTCGGGCAACATCACAACTGCGCCGACATTCAAGCCACCTTTGCTGCCGTCGCCGACAACTTGTTGCACGCTAGTATCGTAGGGAATCTTGACAATAGCTTCAAAAACAGTGTCAGGCAAAACAGATTGCGGTACTTCAACTTGAGTCGGTTTTGCACCGAGGTGACAGTTAGCGCAAACAATGCGACCTGTTGCTTCGCGGGGAGTAGCGGGTGCTGTTTGCTGTGCCCAGAAAGGGTAAGCAAATGCTGCTTGGGGAAGTGCGATGTCGCTGGTTAGGAAAAATCCTGCGGCGGCGATCGCAATTAAGGCTGTTTTCGCGATCGTCCTGGCACTGCGGCGAAATATCGCAGATAAATTAGTTTGTGGCATTAGAGTATTCAATCTCAAAGGTCAGACAATGCGTGAATTTTAGATTTTGAATTTTGGATTTTGGATTTCGGATTATTAGACTGTTTTAGGGATGCAATTATCTTGGATTTTCACCATTCACCCCCTATCTAAAATCTCAAATCTAAAATCCAAAATTGTTTAAGACCACCAAGGTGCTTCGCCGGTGCGGAAATCAGTTTCTGTCCAAGTTGTAAAAGCGATCTTGTCATCTGCGACAGTGGCGTGGGCCAGGGCCAGAGACAAAGGCGCGGGGCCGCGCACCACTTTGCCCTCATTGTTGTATTGAGAACCGTGGCAAGGACAGATAAACTTGTTTTCGCTAACATTCCAAGGCACGACGCAACCCAAGTGAGTGCAGACTGCATTGATGCCGTAGTCGGCGATAGATTGGTCTTCTTTCACCACAACATAGGTGGGGTCGCCTTTGAGACCTTGGGCTAAGCTGCGATCGCCTGCAGGGTGCGAAGCCAAATATTCGCTAACGATGATGTCGTTACCCAAAGCATCTTTAGCTGTCACTCCGCCGCCAACTGCCCCACTCGCCGGAGGAACAAAATATTGGACAACGGGATAGAGTGCGCCCAGTGCCACACCTGTGACTGTACCGAACGTCAGCAAATTCATAAATTGGCGACGCCCCATATCGGGGACATCGGGATTTCCAGCAGAAGATTGAGCCATGACCTGCCTTTACGGTTTTAAGTTACGTTTGTTTGTTAGCTGGAGCGCGAACCTTTACGTGCAGACAACTGGGATAATTGCCGTTAATCTGCTCGCACAAATTTTAGGCAACGAAAATTCCTTTTAAGAATGCGCCTTCCAGCCTTTATTAGAGTATTATTACATTTTTTGAACTTTGTCTTTTATTGTTTAATGGATTAACTCAGGAGCAACCATGACGGGCCAGGATTTACACCAGCTACTGCTAGAAAAATGGGGAAAGTCTTACGATATCAGATTGCGGCGAACGCGGGGCAAGATTTTTGTGCAAGTTATGTGGAAATATCTAGAACAGGCATCTTTTCCGATGACGGAGGCTGATTATTTCGAGCATTTGGATGCGGTGGCCAATTACCTCAACGGCTGGGGGAGTACAGAACAGGTGAGAGAATATATCGTAACTACTCGCGATCGCCCCCGCTTGGGTAAAGCTGTCAGCGTTCCCCTAGATTTGGGTGAAAGAGCCTCGGAGTGGTTGCTAGACGAGTTTTGAATCACTCAGTCGATTTTAGATTTTAGATTTTAGATTTTAGATTGACTGCACAGCCGGGATCTGGGAGAGTTCCCTAAAGTTTTGTGTCGCGCCGCGGCCCGATTAGTTGAGCCCAAAGTCCCGAAAATCGATCGGCGAGTTTGTCATACGACTTGCCGCTGGTGAGAAACTAAGCTGTGGCGCATCTAATTTGCACAGGTGTTTTGATTCAAAGTCTTGTGTGGCGGGCTTTGCTGCGCGCGCCCTGCTGTGGGATTTAAATGCCGCAACAGTTTCTGGGGCTTTTTAGGGGATCTTTTTATTTTGGGCGATCGTCCTTCATGCTTGCCAAAATCATCCGAACCAATTTCTGTCAACAATTTCACCTACAATGAGTGTCAGATATCTTGTGAAACTTAGGAGAATGTTGTAATGGGTGTTGCACTGGGAATGGTTGAAGTCTTAGGATTTCCCGCTGCAGTAGAAGTTGCGGACTCAATGGTGAAAGCAGCCCGTGTTACTTTAGTTCGCTATGAGAAAATAACCCGCGCCTACTGGACAATTATAGTGCGAGGAGATGTCTCTGAAGTGCAAGCAGCCGTTGCTGCTGGAATTGAATCAGTTAAAAAGGTCGATGGCGGAAAGTTGCTATCGTATCACATAATTGCTCGTCCCCACGAGAATCTGGATTACGTTTTGCCGATCGGCTACACTCCCGAAGTCGAACAGTTCCGAATGTAGTCAGTCGATTTTAGATTTTAGATTTTAGATTTTAGATTTTAGATTTACTTTTGTATTGAATCTGAGAGCTTGAAACTTAGTCTAAAATTTTGGGTGCTCCACTCCTTAAGTCGCGGGGTTTAACCTGCTTTTACGCGGGTTCAAAGTTTTGACAAAACTTTGGTGTGGAATTTTAACTTTTAGTAATTATAGAGGCGCGGGCGATCGCGTCTCTATATTTTTTTGCTGCGAGTCGATCGATCTTTCGGTGGAGTTTTTACCGCCCTAAAAGCTTTACCAAACCAACCCCGCCAAAATACAAGCTCAGCACCGCACCTCCTAAAAGACTTTGCGTTAAAGGATCGGTAGAAGGCGTTAAAACCGCTCCCAAAACTGCGGCTCCCAAGACTACATACCGCCAGCCGGAAAGCATTTGGTTGGAAGAAACTATGCCCAAAACTCCCAGCAATACTTGGAGAATCGGAATTTGAAAAGCTAAGCCCGTGCTGAACATTAACAGCAGCACAAATTTAAAGTATTTGTCGATCGACCACAACTGCTCTACAACATCCGCCCCGTAGGTAACAAAGAAGTTGAGCGCCGCAGGAATCAGAGCGATGTAAGCAAAGACTAAACCGCCCAAAAATAGGAAACTCGAACCTAAAAACACCGGCCCCAGCAACCTGCGTTCTTTGCGAGTCAAACCGGGGAGAACAAACAGCGCTATCTGGTAAAAAATAAACGGACTGGCGATGAGCAAACCGCTGTATCCGGCTACTTCGATAGAAACAAAGAAATACTCGCCGGGAGCTAGTTGCAGAAACTTGACGGGCCCAGCCGGTACTTCTAGCAGTTGCACGATGGGTTTAACTGTGAAAAAGCAACCGATTACAGCGATTACTACTGCAATTAGCGAGTAAAAAATTCGCTGACGCAATTCTTCTAAATGCTCGAATAAAGACATTTCAACTTCGTCGGGAAGTTCGTCGAGATATTCATTTTCTAGGTTGCGGGAACCCAGAAAACTGTCGGCGATGGATGCAATGTTATTTTCCGGGATAACTGATTTGTCTTCTAAGTTACTGACAGCCTCTAAATCATCGGCGATGGGTGCAATGCTATTTTTAGCTCTAACTTTTTTATCTTCTAAGTTACTGACAGCCTCTAAATCATCGGCGATTGGGGCAATGCTATTTTCCTCGATAACTGGTTCGTCTTCTAAGTTACTGACAGCCTCTAAATCATCGGCGATTGGGGCAATGCTATTTTCCTCGATAACTGGTTCGTCTTCTAAGTTACTGACAGCCTCTAAATCATCGGCGATTGGGGCAATGCTATTTTCCTCGCTAACTTGTTCGAGGTTGTTGTCGGAACCTTGTTCGGATGTCTCCAATTCTGAGGGCACAGTCATAGGTATTGTTGATTTTATTTAGGTTCTACGTTTATTAGTCTTGGGTGCAGGTGGTAGCAGAAATCGGTTTCTGGATTAAGGGCGATCGCTCTTTTTACTTTAAGCCCATTGGTTAGACTTAATTTTTTTTAGCCATCAATCACGATCGCAATTTTGCCGACAGCGCGCCCCGTTTCGCTGTAAGCGTGGGCTGCTGCTACTTCTTGTAAGCTGTAAGTGCGATCGACAATCGGCTCAACTCGATCGGCTTCGATTAACTCGCGCAAAATCCCCAAGTCGCCCGGATTGGCATTGGCGAGAATAAATTTAGCTTTTTTACCAGGAATAAACCAGCTACTCAACATCGGTGGGAGGTTGTCCAAACTCGGCAAAGTCGAGATATAAACTCCCTCCGGTTGCAGCACTTTTTCGCATTCAGCAAATGTTCTTGTCCCGACAGCATCCAAGATTATATCGTATTTTTCTGGCTGTTGAGTAAAGTCAATTTCTGCGTAATCCAGGACAAAATCTGCTCCCAAACTCTTGACAAATTCTCTATTTTTAGCAGTGCAAACTCCCGTTACTTGCGCGTTCATTGCTTTCGCAACTTGCACGGCAAAAATGCCTACTCCGCCGGAAGCCCCGTTAATCAATACTTTGTTTCCTGCTTGAATCCCACCCAAATCTCGGAGTGCTTGCAAAGCAGTTAAACCGGCGATCGGTACTGCGGCTGCTTCTGCATGAGTGATGTTTTTCGGTTTAATTGCTGCATCGGATTCTGGCACGGCCGCGTATTCGGCGCAAGCACCCCCATTGGCGGGATTTAAGAAAGTATAAACTTCATCTCCTGGCTGAAATTTGGTGACTTCCCGGCCGACTTCCACGACAACTCCCGATATGTCAGAACCGACTATTCGAGGAAAGTTATATCCTGTTAATAGTTGCAGGTGTCCTTGGCGGATTTTCCAGTCTACGGGATTGACGCTGCTAGCGCGAACTCGCACTAACAATTCGTTGGATTTGGCGATCGGCTTGGACAATTCTCGGTACTGCAAGTCCTCTGCTGAACCGTAGCGATCGAACGCAACTGCTTTCATGGCAAATTTTCCTGTTTATTTCCAATAGAACACTTAATCCTTTACAATTACAGCACATTCCATCTAAATGTTACACATTGACATACTCACCGCCCTAAAAGTGCGGTGATTCTTGACGCTTCATCGGGTCTTGCTACCGAAATAGTCTTACAGTCCCTCTGCGTCCGTTTTAAGTCGTGGCAATGCCCTATCCCGACTTTATTTATATTTCTCGCCGCGTTCAAGTCTCTGTCTTGTTCAATACCGCAATTTAAACAAAGCACCGAACGAATAGACAAATCGATTTTCCCCCATTTAAACCCGCAGTCCGCACACACTTGACTGGTAGGTTCCCAACGGTTAATTACCCTAAACTCCCTGCCAAACTTCTGAGATTTAGCCTCACACAAAACTCGGAATTCATACCATCCTTGCTGGCTAATTGCTCTTGAAAGTTTGCGGTTTTTGAGCATTCCCGACACGTTCAAATCTTCCAAAACAATTACTTGGTTTTCGTTTACTATTTTGGTTGATAGTTTGTGCAGAAAGTCCTTACGAGTATCGGCAATACAATTGTGTAGTTTGGCAATTTGAATGCGGGTTCTCGAACGGCGTTTTGAGTCTTTGGACTGCCTCGCTAGCTTGCGTTGCAGCCGGCGGATTTTTCGGTAAGGTTTTTTGTAGCTGGGACTTTGGACTGTTTCGCCGTTACTCATTACCGCAAAAGTTTTGATTCCCAAATCGATGCCGATACTTTGGTTCTTGGCATCAACTCGACTGGGTTCAATCTCTACGACAAAACTGAGGAAATAGCGGTTGGCACAGTCCTTGATTACCGTGACCGAACTAGGTTCGGAGGGTAGCTCCCTCGACCTGATTGGCTTAACAATACCGATCTTGGCTAGATAAACGCCATCTCCTTTAATTGAGAAACCTCCGCGAGTCAACCTTGCAGACTGGCTATTCGTGCGCTTTTTCAACTTAGGATAGCCAACAGAGCGACCCTTTCTTTTCCCTTTACAGGACTCGAAAAAGTTCTTAAATGCTGTTTCCAAATCCGCGATAGACTGTTGTAGGGGAATTGCCGAGACTTGCCCCAACCATGCCCTTTCTTCAGTCTTTTTTGCCTGAGTGATTATTAGTTTCTGAAGTTCTGCTGATTTGGGTTTTTTCTCGGACTGTTTGCAGAGGGCAAGAGCGTCGTTCCAGACTACGCGAACACAGCCAAATAACCGAGACAAGCTCTGTTTTTGTTGGTCGGTCGGATAGAATCTGTATTGATACCTTGCTTTCATTTTTTTTAGCTGTATTCTTGTTCTATTATACTAGGTTTTGCAAGACGATCGGGAATAATTAAAGCCGTCCTATAAGGACGGGGCTTTCAACCCATTTTTTTGGTAAATTGAGCCAGCCTTGTCGCAGCGGGCGATCGACTCTTGAAAACCTCCAGACGCAGCGCAGGCGTGAAGTAATGGGTTCGCTGGCGAGCGTGCGATCGGCTAGCGATTAAAATTAATAGGAACAGGGCGGGCGATCCCATAACCCTGAGCATAATCTACGCCAATCTCCCGCAATTTTTCTAAGATAGTCTCGTCTTCGACAAACTCAGCTATAGTTTTAAGATTCATCGCATGGGCAATACGATTAAACCCTTCAACGAGCGCTTGAGAAATCAAATTATGACTAATATTCTTGACAAAAGCACCATCAATTTTTAGATAATCAACTGGTAAATTTATCAGATACGCAAAGGAACTAAACCCACTGCCAAAATCATCTAAAGCAAAGCAACAGCCAAGCTTTTTAAGTTCGGTCATGAAATATCTAGCTTGCTCAAAATTCGCGATTGCTGCCGTTTCCGTGATTTCAAAACCAATGCTCTGTGGGGCGACTTGGTAGCGAGAAAATTGTTCTATCAAAAACCTCATAAACTGATTGTTACTAATGCTAGCCCCCGAAAGATTTATCGTGTACAAGCCTTGACTAAGAACATCTTTCTCCGGTAGCTTTTTATAGCTAGAGAAAAACTTTTCGATTACCCAACAATCGATTTCTGTTATCAAGCCGTAACGCTCAGCGGCGGGAATAAACTCATTTGGAGATACTATTTTTCCATTTTCGTCAAGCATTCTGAGCAAAATCTCATAATGCTCTACTAATGGTTTAGAAGTAATAGAGACAATCTTTTGGTAATAAAGACAAAAACGATTGGTTTCCAGCGCCCGGGTGATTTTGGAAATCAACTGTCTCTCGCCACGTTGTTTAATTAGCTCGCTATCATCTAGACTATAAATATGAACACAGTTGCGGCCTCTGGCTTTGGCGGCATAACAAGCCGCATCAGCCGCTCCCAGAAGCTCCATCAAATTTTGGCTGGTTTGGTCAATAGCAACCACTCCAATGCTGACTCCGATGATAAAGGTTTTGCCATTCCAAATAAACCGAAACTGATGCACTAGGTTTTTGAGGTTTTCCGCAATTTGAGTTGCTTGAGAGAGCGAACATTGAGTGAGCAAAATACCAAATTCATCACCTCCCAAGCGAGCCAGCATATCATGAGCACGGACTCCCTGTTGAATAAGTGCGGTGATTTGGCGCAGTAGCTCATCGCCGGCAATATGACCTACGGTATCGTTAACGACTTTGAATTGATCTAAATCTAAATAACACAGAGCGTGCTGGTGATTGCTATGTTTAACAGAGGCGATCGCCTCAACTAGGTGCTGCTCAAATCTTCGACGGTTGATTAACCCTGTCAGGGCATCGTGACTGGCTTCCCAAGAGAGTTGATGGGTGAGATAGCGCGATTCCGTAACATCATGAAAGACGATAACTGCCCCGATAATTTGACCTTTGCGGTCTCGAATCGGTGCTGCTGAGTCAGCAATGGGATACTCTGTTCCATCCTGGGCAATCAGAATAGTATTGTTAGCTAAGGTCACAATTTGCTCCTCTAATAGAGCCTTGTTTATAGGATTCTCTACTGGCTCTCGCGTTACTTGATCGACAATTAGGAAGACTTTAGAGAAATGAATTCCTTGAATCTCATGGGCCTTACAGCCTGTCAGTCGCTCTGCTATAGGATTCAAATATCTCACATTACCTTCGGCATCTGTAGTAATAACCCCATCGCCAATGGATTGCAGTGTCACTTGAGCCAATTCCTTTTCGGCAAAGAGAGACTCTTCGAGACGTTGCCGTTTTTCAATTTCTTGCAAAAGAAGTAAATTCTGCTTTTGGAGTCTTTTTTGCAGCCTTCCGATAGTAAGGTGGGTTTCGACACGAGCTAATACTTCTTCGACTTGAAATGGCTTATCAATATAATCTACCCCTCCCGCAGCCAGCCCTTGCACCTTATTAAAAGTTTCATTGAGCGCACTCAAAAAAATTATTGGAATCTCTGCGGTGCGCTCGTCAGATTTTAATTGTCTGCAAACTTCATAGCCATCTTGATCTGGCAACTTAATATCTAGTAAGATTAACTCCGTCGATGGCGATTGGGCGGCTCTGAGCGCCATTGCACCTGTCGTGGCACTACGAACTTTATAACCCTCTGCCCTCAAAGTATCCCTGAGCAGACGCAGGTTATCAGGCAGATCGTCAACAATTAAAATATTGCCTCGGTAGTTGGTAGCTCGATCGCTAATTCTATCGCTAGTTTTATCGACAATCATACTAATTTCCCTAGTTTCCAGCTAGAGGACTATAAACTTATGCACAAATAGTATAGTTGAATTATTAGGTTATAAAGGTCACTTTACACAGAAAGAAGTCCTGCGCTCCCCGATATATTGGGGTGGTAAGGGGGCGCAGCCTTAGAAAATCTGAATTGTTCGGTTAGGGGCAGTCCCCCCGTGGTGGCCCTTCTTCGCTTCGCCTAACATCAGAAGAGTGTTTCAACCCAAGCAGCAGATTTATGAACAAGCGCATTTCTCAAATGGCAAGCCTACTCGTAATTGCGATCGGGTGTCTCGTGCTGCTTGGTTGGCAATTTGACATCTCCCTACTCAAAAGCGGTTTTCCCGGTATGACTTCGACCATGAAAGCAAACACGGCAATTTGCTTTTTGCTGGCTGGAGTTTCTTTGAGATTGTTGCACTACCAAAGAAGCCGACTGCACGATCGCATCGCTCAAGGGATGGCAGGATTGATAACGATCGTCGGTATGCTGACGCTTAGCCAGTATATTTTTGGTTGGAAGCTGGGTATCGATCGCTGGCTTTTTTCAGATTTCGTGTCTTCAGCGGCTCATTATCCCGGAATAATGGGAGTAAATACCGCCCTAAATTTTGTGCTGATGGGAATAGCACTGTTACTGTTAGGGCAAAATTCCCAACGGGATACTTGGTTGGCTCAGATTTTTAGTAGTGTTGCAGCTTTAATTTCTCTACTAGCTTTATTTGCACACATATTCAATGTCGATATTCTTGAACGTTTGGCCACAATTACGACGACTCAATCCCTAAACACGATCGCCACCTTTTTCATCCTCTATGGAGGAATTTTATTGCTCCGCCCCAAGCAAGGATTAATGCAAGTAGTAACCAGTCCCCAGGTTGGCGGAGTAATGGTTCGGTGGTTGCTCCCTTGGGCGACGATCTTTCCAGTGACACTGAACTGGTTCACTCTTCAAGGAGAAAATTTAGGCTGGTATAACGCTAATTTTGGCGGTACATTGCGTTCAGCTATTATGGTTTTCACGTTCTCAATTCTCATTTTGGGGACGGCTCGATTTTTGAACCAGATAGATTACAAGCGCCAACAAGCCGAAAAAGAAATTAAAAAACTTAACGAAACTTTAGAATTTCTTGTGACTGAACGAACAGATGCTTTACAAAAATCGCAGGCTCGTTTTGCGGGAATTCTAGAAATCGCCAATGATGCAATTATTTCAGTCGATCGCGCTCAACGCATTACCCTGTTTAATCATGGGGCAGAAATGATGTTTGGCTATAAAATTGAGGATATTTTAGGGAAGCCACTGAATTTACTGCTGCCAGAACAGTTTAGAGATGCACATCCGCAGCATATCAAACAATTTGCACATTCTTCTAGCAGAGCGCGAAGGATGGGAGAACGAGGCGAGATTTTGGGTCGCCGTCAAGATGGAACCCAGTTTGCGGCTGAAGCCTCTATTTCTAGGCTGGAAATGGGAGACGAAACGGTATTTACTGTTATTCTGCGCGATATTAGCGATCGCAAACAAATTGAGATGGCTTTACCAAAGAAATGGGTCTAAAGCCCCGTGCTGAAGCACGGCTTTTCTTCTAGCATACGGATTAGCTCTCCTTCGAATGTCATTCATGCTTCTTTCCTGTATTGAGGCGATTGCTTGAAGTTTTTTGTATTCTTCATCTGAACAACGTAAGTAGGTCGGTGCGAAAAAACCGAACTATGTTAAAATAAGTAAAGATAGGAAATACGTCTACCAAGGTAACTCAA
>NZ_JAUBRP010000042.1:0-59912 GCF_036701935.1 Microcoleus sp. M2_D5
TGAGTTACCTTGGTAGACGTATTTCCTATCTTTACTTATTTTAACATAGTTCGGTTTTTTCGCACCGACCTACTTATCCGATCGCATTGACGCAGGTGTAAAAGCAGCCATCGCCGAAGCCATTGAAAAACACCGCAGACTAGGACAATCGATTAGAATCTGGCGTGACGGAAAAATCGTGACTTTAACTGCTGCTGAGATTCCACCCAGAGCAGACAGCGATACTGTATAATTCTAATTCCCGTCGTCGCAGTTGATTCATCGCGACTAAGACCAAATAAACCGGGTTTCTCGGAAAAATATTTGCTTTCTCAACTATATCTACGAATAAACCAGGTTTCTAGCCTCTGACTAAGAATTTCAAAGGTGGTACCCGCCACGTGATTTATCCGTGGAATCAATCCAAAATCTAAAATCCTCAAAAAAGAGCATTTATCTCGCGCAAGTCAATTCTTTAATCTAAAATCTAAAATCGATTGACGCGCGTCAGCCCTGTTTACATAAACTGGATTAACCTATTTTCAAACAAGCCCGTGAAGCGTAGCCATGCCTAGGGAATCAGCCTTTTCTTAGATAACTCAAGACGTTATGCGATCGCATCACCAATCACAAATAACAAACAATTAATAGTTATTAACTCAAAACAGAATTATTGTCAACAGTGTTTTTGTGGAAATATTGAAAATTAAATAAAAATTGCTACAGACATTTGCGAATTATAGCATTTTGTTCAAACTATTTGAAAATGCTAAGTTAATTAAAGATTTTATGCAGGTGACGCATAAGTGTTTACATTGTGGATCGCAATTTTGTTATTCTATTAGTAAGTTTCATTCTAGCGACTGAATTTTTGTACCACAGTCCTACCCCTAAACAGAACGGCAGTTTCCACAATGAGAATTTTAGTCACAGGCGGTGCGGGTTTCCTCGGTTCCCACCTAATCGATCGCTTAATGGCCCAAGGACATGAGGTAGTCTGTCTGGATAATTTTTACACCGGGACTAAACGCAATATCCTCAAATGGCTGGACAACCCGTATTTTGAGCTGATCCGCCACGACATCACGGAACCGATTCGGTTAGAGGTAGATCAGATTTACCATCTGGCCTGTCCCGCTTCCCCAATACACTATCAGTACAACCCTGTCAAGACCATTAAAACAAACGTCATCGGCACGATGAATATGTTGGGATTGGCCAAACGGGTAAAAGCAAGATTCTTTCTCGCTTCCACTTCCGAAGTGTACGGAGATCCTGACATACATCCACAAACAGAAGATTATCGCGGCAACGTTAATTGTATCGGAATTCGCAGTTGTTATGACGAAGGTAAGCGAGTAGCTGAAACCTTATCTTTTGATTACCACCGTCAAAATGGGGTAGACATTCGAGTTGTCCGAATTTTCAATACCTACGGCCCGCGGATGTTGGAAAATGACGGCAGAGTAGTGAGCAATTTTATTGCTCAAGCTTTGCGGAATCAACCACTGACTGTATACGGCGACGGTTCCCAAACCCGGAGTTTCTGCTACGTTTCTGATTTGGTGGAAGGATTTATTCGTTTGATGAATAGCGACAAAATCGGGCCGATGAATTTGGGAAATCCCGGCGAATACACTATATTGGAACTGGCACAAAAAATTCAAAACACTATTAATCCAGGGGCGGAAATTATCTTTAAACCGCTGCCGGAAGACGATCCAAAACAGCGACAACCGGATATTACTCGTGCTAAAACTTGGTTGGGGTGGGAGCCAACTGTGCCGCTGGATCGAGGTTTAGAGTTGACTATAAAAGATTTTCGCGATCGCATCGAGGGAAACCAAAAGTAGAGAGTGGGGATTTGTAGGGGCAAAACCCCTGTGGTTGGCCCTGAAATTGGTAGGGGCAAACCCCCCGTTGTTGCCCTCTAGGGGTAGGCACGGGGAGTAGGGGTAGCACTACCCCTACAAGCTGTTTTTTCCTTCTCTCCTAGATAACTAAAGCCTTCTCCCTTCTTCCTTCTTGTTTCAACATCCCATCTAATTTATTTACTAGCTTTGAGGAGATTTCTATGCAAGTTTGTGTCATCGGTACAGGATATGTTGGCTTAGTCACCGGCACTTGTTTGGCCCACATCGGCCACCACGTGATTTGCGTAGACAACAACGAAGAAAAAGTTAAATTGATGAAGTCTGGACAGTCGCCCATTTTTGAACCCGGACTGTCTGAATTAATGTCCTCTGCATCTGCATCTGGCAATCTAGAATTTACTTCGGATTTAGCAGCAGGAGTGTCTCACGGGGATATTTTGTTTATTGCGGTGGGGACGCCTCCTTTGCCTACTGGGGAAAGCGATACTCGCTACGTGGAAGCGGTTGCTCGCGGAATAGGAGCTCACCTCGACGGCGATTACAAAGTAATCGTAAACAAATCGACAGTGCCCATCGGTTCGGGAGATTGGGTGCGAAGAATTGTACTAGACGGTTTGGCGGAACGTCAAAAACCTCACAGCGGTGATGAGGCTACTGGTGAGGAAGTCGCAGCAAAAACAGGTGTTCAATTTGATGTGGTTAGCAACCCGGAGTTTTTGCGCGAGGGCTGTGCTGTTTTCGATACTTTTAATCCCGATCGCATTGTTCTCGGCAGCAACTCTCGGCGGGCTATGGATATGATGCTACAGTTATACCGGCCGATTGTCGATCGCAAGTTCGCAGAAAATCCGTCTTTGCCCGAAGTTCCTGTGGTGATGACAGATATCAGTTCAGCGGAGATGATTAAGTACGCAGCTAATGCTTTTTTGGCTACGAAGATTAGCTTTATTAATGAAGTTGCTAATATTTGCGATCGTGTCGGTGCAGATGTTACTCAAGTCGCCAAAGGAATCGGCTTAGATTCGCGGATTGGCAACAAGTTTCTGCAAGCTGGCATTGGTTGGGGCGGTTCTTGTTTCCCCAAAGATGTCTCGGCTTTAGTTCACACTGCTGACGATTACGGCTACGAGGCGCATTTGCTGAAAGCGGCAGTGGAAGTTAACGAACGCCAGCGGTTGATTGCTATTGAAAAGTTGCAGCACGTTTTGAAGATTCTCAAAGGTAAAACTGTCGGACTTTTGGGTTTGACTTTCAAGCCGGATACTGACGATTTGCGGGATGCTCCTTCGCTGAATTTAATCGAGAATTTGAATCGGTTGGGAGCGAAAGTTAAAGCTTACGATCCGATTGTTTCTCAAACTGGGATGCGTCACGGTTTGTCGGGAGTTTTGGTAGAAACTGACCCGGAAAGGTTGGCCGACGGTTGCGATGCTTTGGTGTTGGTGACTGACTGGGAACAGTTTCGCAATTTAGATTACGATAAAATGGCGAAGTTGATGAATCATCCGGTGATGATTGACGGCCGCAATTTCTTAGACAAGAAGGCTTTAGAAGCGGCTGGTTTCCAATATGTGGGGATTGGAAGGTAAAGAAGAGTTTCGATCAAAACCTCTATCCCGTAGGGTGCGCCGAAGCGCACCTTGCATTTATCTTGCTGGTGGCCAACAATTGCCGATTTACCCGCCCCGCCTGCTTTAAAAATTTTCCATCAATGCTTTTTCTCGAGCGTAAACATCTCGTAGCTGTTGCAGCGCTGAGGCAGAAATTACCGATTTAACTGTAGCTACTAATTTACCCCACTCCAGCAAGCTGTCAACTGAAACAGCCGCTTTGAAGTTGTACGTATAGAATTTAGTCCAAAATTCTGGTGCTTGTGTCCGTTTCCAGCGTTTGTACCAGGCGACAAAATCTCGATCGCATGGCGGTTTTACTTCTAAGATTGGGGGGAAATCGGCGTAGCTGACAAATCGACTCAGGCCTTTGGCATGAACGTACACCACGTTGTGGCAGCATTCGATCCGGTATATCTGTTCCGGTGATATGTTGAACAGGAGTGCTACTGTTTCTTCGGTGACAAATCTCGATCGCGGATTGACGATGGACGATTTGTGAATAATTTTTGATGCGCCGATCGTTGACGCTCTTAACTGATTTGCTGATATCATTGTAGTTGCATCTGGTGGTGGTAGCTAAATCTATCTCTGCTAATTGCGACCGACAGAAATTATCTGTCGGGATTAATTTTAACTCGCGATCGTCTTTAGTTTCGTTGACTCCGCCGCAAAACGGAGACAAGCCCCGACTTCTGCCATGAGAGGCGCCAAATTTTCGACCAACGTTCCAGCTACCAGATTCATCTTTAGAGTTAATCTAAAATCTAAAATCTAAAATCTAAAATCGAATGACCGGGGGCGATCGCTTTTTGATATATTATACTAAATCCAAAATTTTGTAAATAGTGAATATGAGCAAAGGCTTAGTAAGGTTGCGGGTTCGAGAGTTGGCGGCCCAGAAGGGATGGACGCTCAAAGAGGTTGCGGAGCGATCGGGCGTGGGCTACAGTACGATTAGCAATTATGCCCGTTCTCAGGGTATGGCAATGGTTGACTTTGCAGCAGTTCACAAGCTGGCTCAAACTTTTGATGTGATGATTGAGGATTTCGTGGTAATCCTAGAAAAATAGTAGAAGGTTTTGCTTAAATTCTAATGTGGTAGCGATCGACTTTTGATGCGATCGTCGAAGTTTTGATGTAATGATTTCAGCAATTGTCGATCGCCCGCAACCAAACTCGATCGCCTATCATTAAAGTAACTCGCTTGCAGCAGCGCGTCAGGAGAACAAAACTGTTTGCTATTATGCAAAGACCAGGAGTTCAACAGCTTGCAGACATTCAGTGCGAAATCCTAAAAACAGTCCAGAACCAACAAATTCGGGAATATCAATTGCCCAGCAACAGCGCGAAATGCCGGCAAAGTTTTGGATGTCCGTACAGGAATCCAAACAACAGCAGTCGCCGAAGTGCACGGGCGACAAACTAGACTCATTTATCAAAGCTGGTGTGCTGCTGAAAAATTGATTTGCACATTTAGAGCAAAATTTCAGCTAAACTCAAAAATACACCCCACAACTAGGAGAACTCACAGTGGAAGTTCTAGACATCAAACACAATATCGAAACATTGTCCGATCGACTGGGTGCAACCCAGGACTATCTTTGACATCCCCGCACTCACAGCCAAAATTCAAGACTTAGAGCAAATCTGCGCCCAACCAGCATTTTGGGAAGACCAAGATCGAGCTCAAGAAACCCTCCAAGAACTTAATGACTTCAAATCTCATCTAGACCAATATCGCGGCTGGCAAACGAGCTTGGAAGATGCTAAAGCTATTTTAGAACTGCTGGAGTTAGAAGCCGACGAGTCCCTGTTCCAAGAAGCCTCATCAAGTCTTTCTCGGTTAACCCGCGAACTCGACCAGTGGGAACTGCAACAATTACTATCCGGGCCCTACGATGAAGGCGGCGCCGTTTTGACAATTAACGCCGGGGCCGGCGGCACAGATGCTCAAGATTGGGCCGAAATGCTGCTGCGGATGTACACCCGCTGGGGAGAAAGTCAAGGTTACAAAGTACATTTAATGGAAATTTCCGAGGGAGAGGAAGCAGGTGTTAAATCGGCTTCTTTGGAAATTGTCGGCCGCTACGCCTACGGTTATATGCGATCGGAAAAAGGCACTCACCGCTTGGTCAGAATTTCACCTTTTAATGCTAACGACAAGCGTCAAACCAGTTTTGCTGGCGTCGAAGTGATGCCAATTCTCGATCGATCCGTCAAGTTGGACATCCCCGAAAAAGATTTGGAAATCACGACTTCCCGCGCTGGCGGCAAGGGCGGGCAAAACGTTAACAAGGTAGAAACCGCAGTCCGAATCGTTCACATTCCTACTGGTTTGGCCGTCCGCTGCACCGAAGAACGCAGTCAGTTGCAAAATAAAGAAAAAGCTCTGGCATTACTCAAGGCTAGACTGTTGGTGGTTGCTAAGGAACAGCGCGCTTCGGAAATTGCCGAGATTCGCGGCGACATGGTGGAGGCAGCTTGGGGCAACCAAATTCGCAATTATGTTTTTCACCCATACCAAATGGTCAAGGATTTGCGTACTGGAGTGGAAACAACCGCCATCGCAGATGTGATGAACGGCGAATTAGAGCCGTTTATTCAAGCTTACCTGCGACAGGAAAATCAGTTGGTAGCCCAAACCGATTCAACCGCAGGAATCTAATTCGCTCCTTGACATACAAAGTCCGCCTGTGCAGACTAAAGAATCAAGAGCCGTAATGGCAGAGGATTTGGTATAATTTTGGGGTTTTGGTCGATCGCCCGACCTTCAACAGGTCGCGCGGCCAAAAACCTTGATATGATAAAACTTGATCTACCGAACAAAAGGAGAAATAATGACCCAAGTTGTAATAGGCGAAAATGAAGGGATTGAGTCAGCCCTGCGACGGTTTAAGCGACAAGTTTCTAAAGCGGGTATTTTCCCCGACATGAGAAAGCACCGCCACTTTGAAACCCCGTTGGAAAAGCAGAAGCGCAAAGCTATTGCCAGAAGGACTAAGAGACGCTTTCACCGCAACAACAAACCCTAGAATTATTAGCACTAAATTGATTCGGCAGATATAATGCCTTGCGATTCTAGTACCGCAGCGACTCGGAGAATCACCGCTTCGCTGTAGGGAGCACCAATAATTTGTACCCCCAAGGGCAAAGCGCCGGGCCGCTGTACGGGCACGCAAAGAACGGGCAAGCCAATAAATGATAGGGGTTGGGTGAACAGTCCGAGATTGGGACGCACTAAAATTTCTTGTCCGGCTATTACCATTTTCTCGACGCCAATTTCAGGGGCAGCTATCGGGGTTGCGGGTGCGAGGATGATGTCTGTTTGTTGGAATATTTCGCGAATTCGATCGCGGTACCACTGTCTGAATCTCTGCGCTTGCAAGTACCAAGTCGCAGGAATCAGGGTTCCCGCTAAAAAGCGGTCGCGCGTGGCCGGATCGAAGTCTTGAGGGCGCGATCGCAAATTGTCTAAATGCAAGTTTCCCCCCTCGCAAGCGGTAATGATAAACGCCGCAGCCCTAGCGCGATCGGATTCCGGTATGCTGACAGTTGCAAGCCCCCCTATTTTTGGGGGGTTTGTTGTTTTTTCTGTATCGTTACCACAATCCAAGACATTTGTCAAGGCTTTAGCAACTATTTCTACAGCATCCATTGCTTCCGGTTCGGCCCCTGTGGCGAAATACCCGTCAGCAACAGCAATTCGCAATCCTTCGATACCTTGATTTAACTGCGGCGAACAAAGTTCTGGCGGGCGTTGAGTGCAAACTGGGTCACGAGAATCAGGGCCTTGCAGGATATCGTACAGCAGCGCGATGTCTCGGATCGATCGCCCAAACGGCCCCACACAATCCAAACTACTCGAAAATAAAAAAGCGCCAGCCCTGGACAAACGGCCGTAAGTAGGCTTAAACCCCAAGACACCGCACAAAGCAGCCGGTACGCGGATGGAACCGTTAGTATCAGAACCGAGGGTGATGGGTACAAAACCGGCGGCGACTGCTGCTGCGGAACCGCCGCTGGAACCGCCGGCGATGCGCGCAGTATCGCGGGGATTGCGAGTCGGCCCGTAGTGGCTGTTTTCCGTGACGAAACCGTAGGCATACTCATCCATGTTGAGAGTACCTACGAGGACAGCCCCGGCTTGTTTGAGTCGGGCGACCACCGCCGCGTCCTGGGTAGCCGGAGGATTGTCAGCGTTGATTTTTGACCCAGCTAGAGTAGTAATTCCGCCGACATCGAACAGGTTTTTAACTGCGAAGGGAACGCCTGCTAAAGGGCCTGGGTCTTGGTTATTTGCGATGGAATTATCTATATTTTCGGCCGCTGCGAGTGGGCTTGATGCAGCGGTAGCAGTAAAACAATTAAAAGCTTTATCCTTAACAGCAATCCGTTCCAAAGCAGCACTTACCGCCTCTGCTGCCGTAACCTTACCACATTTAACAGCCGCTGCCGTAGCAACCGCATCAGCCCTCTCTAAAAAACATCTGCGTTCATCCGCGTTCATCTGCCCTCGTCTGCGGTTAAAAATCTAAGGTTCAAACACCGGCGCGACTTCTACTTCTGGAGGTAAAGGAAATTCAGTAACGAGTCGGGCGATCGCAGCTATTCTCTCGAAGTTTACCACAACACCGGGGCGGTGTTCCGGGTCTAAGGGTAAGTTTATCAGTTCGGCAGTGCGATCGACATATTCTTCTATATTTGTCATTAGTCCATCCCAAACAACATCAGCGTTCATCCGCGTACATCTGCCCTCATCTGCGGTTGAAAATCTAAGGTTCAGATATAAGTGCGATCGATTATTTTAGACTAATCCACGTCTGGTTGTCAGTTATTTTCGAGCAGTTTTTTGTATTCCTCGGATTGTCTGATATCATCTAGAGGCGATTTTTGATCGGGTGGTTCATCAGGACAAAACTTTATACAGACTTGCGTTTGCCAAGACTGCAAAGTTTGATTAAGTTCTATTTGAAGCTTTCCTTTTTGCCAACCCTTGGAACCAATTCTTAGAATTTGACAATCAATTCCTTCTGGAGGCGATTTCCAGTTTATATCCCCTCCCATAATTTTTGTTTCTTCGTTAATCGACAGATATTGTATCCACTGAATTATCGATTTCTCACGTTGGTTTGTTTCTGCTACATAAGTCTGAAGCATTATCTTGTTAAACTTACTGGAGGCTAGCTCTTTAAATCGGCGAACCGTAAAAGTAGCTTGACCCAATAACAAAACATCATCATCGCCGTCTAGTGTCTCATAGCTTCTATTGATTTCAACTTTTTCGTCCATTTTATTTCACAAGATTCTGCTACTTGATATTTTATACTATTTGGAGGTGTGTGAGTCAAGCTGGTTAACAAAATAAATTGACTCTCGCACTTTTCCACTCAAACACTGACAGTTTCCCGCAACTTCTCAACGGCCACATCCAGCGGAGGCAAAGCAAAGTCCTCAGCATCCATCAATTCCTTAACCTTCTCAAAAATCTCAACCTCCGCCTCTTCTTGATCCGTCAGCTTATCATAAAAACAAGGGTCAGTAAACCACTGCTCAAAAGCAAACCTTAACACCCCATTCGGGTCAAGCATAAACTGCCAATACTTAGAAACTCGGTTATCAACTACTTCAAACAGCGGTGCCGGAGTCTGTATAGGATAATAACTGTAATTATCATCACAAATATAGTACCAAACTATTCCCTGCCACGATCGGATTGCATAAACAACATATTCCTTGCCAACAGTCAACGGCAATTCAACCTTTTTAGTATAACCTCTTGCCGGATCGATATAATTTTCCGGTAGAACTTCCCCAGTATTAGCAATACAGCGAACAATCATAACTTGTCTACCTATAAATTCTTAGGTGCTATTTTAGGATATTGTCGTTTAAACTTTAATTCAACTTGTTGGAAAATTTTTGCATTTTCAAACCAGTGGACTTGTACGGAAGCTACATTAATTGTAAAAGCCTGAATGCTAGTTATTTTGTACCAGTCTTCGGGATTACCTCCATAGAGGGCAACCAATCTGGAAACATCCCCTAGTATATCGTCAGGCCCGCCCTGAATTGCTCTACAATTACCAGCCTTAGCATCTTGCAACAGAAGTTGCTCCGGCAAATTTCTCGGACTCTCATCGGGAATAAGCTGTTCGACATCTAAATTGCATTTTTTGTGCGGGCTTTCTGGCCCAACCCCTACTCCCCACAAGAACTTGACTAAATTTTCACTGTGCAGTTTAAATGCACAACAGCTTAGCACCTTGATTCACAATTTAACAGCGTAAAATATTGTTTGTCAAATACCATAAAAACTAATCTTAGCAGATGCAGTTTCCGCCAGCAACTTACCCCGCGAAATCACATACCTAACCGCAGCGCGCCTCCTAATTGCATCATAACAATCCTCAGCATCCAACACAATCAAATTTGCAGGTTGACCCGCCTCTATCCCATAATTATCATCTCCCAGATTGAGAGTTTTAGCACCGTTGACAGCGATCATATTAAAACAAAGGGAAATCAGCCTAGATTTCCCTGCACTTGCAATTCTTATCCTCTGCAATATCAGTGTGTCATCCACTGTTGCAGGCGAGAAAATAAAGGACTCTCAGAATACAGCCAAACCACATCATCAGTCATCTTTTCTCCTTGCGCTTTAGACAATTGTAACCGATGGCCAAAACCTTCCCGTTTCGCCTCCAAGTTAAAAGCTTCATAGCCAAAGTCACCCATCACAGAGCAAAGTTCTGCTACACTTGAACCAGCCCGTTCCAGATGACTTCCTACAACTTCTGTCAACACCGCAGGGCGAAGCTTTTGCAGCGTTTGGGAGAAACCTTTAATCACATTCACCTCAAACCCCTCCACATCAATTTTAATAAAAGTAGCACCAGGAAGATTATCTGGGAGCATTTCATCTCCGCGATACACAGGTACTCGATACTGATTAGAAATTAGACTTCGATCTTTTTCTGGGAGTTGAGCGAAAGTACCCAAACCAGTAACATCTGTAGGTACTGTCAGTGTCAGTTCATTTCGCTCGTTAGAAAGCCCGCACTGGTGCAGAGAAACTTTCTGCAATTCATTGTCTGTTACCGCAGCTTTTAATTTTTGAAACGCCAGAGGATTTGGTTCAAAAGAGTGTACGCATCCCGTGGTTCCTGTATGATAAGCAGCCAAAAGAGTAATCATGCCCGTATTTGCCCCCGCATCAATAAAACTGTCCCCATGCTGTACAGCATTTTGGATAAAAAGTTGCGTGGGCAAGTCATAATAACGGCCTAAAAAATAGCTCATGCGATCGTTCCACTTGGAAAGATCCATCGCCATCCGATAACCGTGGAACTTGCCTCGAATCTCCCGTATAGGAGCATTTTTCCACAAATCATCCCGGTACACCCCTGTGAGTGTCATCAATTTTCCCCATCCAGGGAGTTCCCGGCGCGTATATGGTAAAATCAAAAGAGAATAGAGTGGATAATTCATAATTATTAGACCTCTCCCCAAACTATTAAAAACGGTTAAGCAGGTACAATCAGCTTAGTGGATATACTATCAAAATTCTACGATAAATTTTTCTTAAATCCAGACAATCTCAAATTCCTGATTGTGATTTTTCACAAAATCAAAGCAAAAATGGTCAACCACATTAGTATCGCTCAATTCCAGATTGTAAAAATCAACAAAATCCGCATCAAAATAAGGCCCAGCGTGCCAAGTCCCCACATCTAACTTAATAAAACAATTGCCCGGAATCCGAAAAGCAGCCATATCCTCTAAACTCGGTTTATAGCTATCCCCAGGAGGCGCAACCGCCATCAACCAATCCTTCCCATCCAAAGAACCCAAACACTGAGTACATTGAACGTGCCGTGTAATTTTGCCAAACTTGCGACCTTTATAGTGCAGCCGCATAATGTAAAATCTAGGAATACCATTTTGCAAGTTTAACTGAGCATCCTCAGCATCGAAAGACTTGCCATCAACAGCCGCAAAGATAACTTGACCGTAACGCCGAAAATTCTCCGGTGTCACCACTTGTGCAAACAACTGCTTAGTTGAAATTGATTCGCTCATAAATTCCAACATCCCTAGCTTTTTCAGTCATAAGTATTCTAATATAAATAGTAAGACCACTTTATTTCTACCTTGGGTGCAGCTAAAAACCAACCTTTCGACTCATCCCACAAAAAATAAACAAGATTGCTTTCATTCGATCGCCCTTATTGAAATTTATCTGCGTTAATCTGTGTTTATCTGCCTGACATCTGCGGTTTCTGTATCAACCTTACAATCACGCATCAGCACACTGCTGCAAAAAACGAGCCGGAATATCAGGCCGAGCACCCCAGTGCAAATGCAAATAAGAAGCGTGTACCCGACAAACTCCCCAACCTTCAGCCACCGCCTCAACTTCCCCCCGCTTCCCATACCTCCAACTGTGATAAACTGGATTACTCGGTTCCACAGTTAAATGCGATCGATGAAACTCATGTCCCCAAACCTCATCAAGAGCAGTTAACACCGAACTATCCCTCACCGCCACAGCTTCTCGGTATCCCAGCGTCAAACGCTTTCCCATCGCAGCAGCAGTTTCCAACACACCCACCCCTTGCCAAGAATTGCCGTCGAAATCTACAATAGAATCGCACAAATACATCAAACCGCCACACTCAGCATAAGTCGGCATTCCCGAAAAAATCGCACTTCTTACCGCATCCCGAATTAAAACATTACCGCTCAATTTTTGAGCAAACACTTCGGGAAAACCGCCGCCAAAATACAACCCTTGCACGTTGTCGGGAAAAACCGAGTCATCAAGCGGGCTCCAAAATACCAACTCGGCACCCAACTCTTCCAACAAATCAAGATTGTCCTGATAGTAAAAATTAAAAGCCCGATCGCGCGCAACTGCAATCCTCACTCCAAATTGTTTTCCCAAAGAGTTGACAACATCATCTTTTTTAGTTATAATTTCCGAAGGGAGACCGTGCCTACCCAAAAGTTGCTCAGACCCCTCACCCCCCCCATTTCGAGTAGCAGCCAACAAAGGCAAAAGTTGCTCCCAGTCAAAACTAACAGCAGCCAAATCAGCCAACTTATCGATCGCAGCATGAAGATTCGGCAACTCCTCAGCCGGAATCAAACCCAAATGTCGATCGGGAATAGTAACAGCCTCATCCCTACGCAAAACCCCCAAAATAGGTAAATTGAGCGGTTTGAGAGCATCTTGAAGCAGTTCCAAATGTCGATCGCTCGCCACCCGATTCAGCACCAAACCAGCGAATTTAAGGTCAGGGTTAAAAGAACGAAAACCGTGGGCGATCGCAGCCACAGAACCAGACAGCCTGCTGCAATCGATCGCAAACAATACCGGCAAATTCAGCAAATAAGCAACATGAGCCGTAGAAGCAAAGGAAAAATCATAATTACCTTCTTCTTTTCGATAATTAATCCCTGTATCCGTGTCCTGCCTTCCTGATTCCTGAGTTTTTCGACTCACTCCATCAAATAGTCCCATCACCCCTTCAACTAAGGCACAATCGACATCTTGAATATGACGAGAAAAACACTTTTTTACATAAGATTCAGACGTTAATACCGGGTCTAAATTCCGACAGGGCCGACCAGTAACAAAAGCATGAAACATCGGATCGATGTAATCCGGGCCAACCTTAAAAGACTGAACATTAAAGCCTCGGCGCATTAAATAAGCTAAAAGGGCGATCGTTACAGTAGTCTTTCCCGCACCGCTGCGTTCGCCAGCAATTACTAAAGCCATAGTTCTAGTTAGTTAAAATAAATAATAGATAAGATTGCCAAAGTCGCCTTCCAATCAGGAAACTATCTGCGTTTATCGGTGTTAATCTGCCTTGCATCTGCGGTTTCTGTATCCATCAAAGATTTATGCAATTTTTCCTCGCAAAAACAGACAGTTGATAAAGTGCTGAGTATAGCTCTCAAACCGCTCAAATAATAACTATTTAACGAACCGCTAAGACGCGAAGAACCAGAAGAAAAGAGAAGAATAAAAGCAGGGCAGACATTGCCTGCCCCACTGAATGTTAACTCAATCCGTCTTGCTTATTCCTTTCTCCTTTCTCCTGATTCCATCCATCCGTTACATCGGTTACATCCGCTACACAATCCGTTGCCGAACTTCTCTTTACCGCTTAGCCAACTTCAGCATTTGAGCCGTCACTGCCAAACTTTCTTCGTAAAGCACGTCCCGGCCCCAACTCTGCAAGTGCTGGCCCAGCAACTGTTCCGTCACCTGATCGAACAGAGGACTCACCTGGTTAAACCGATCGGTTTGAGCGCCGCCCTTTGTTTCCATCCGCATACAGCCGCCCACTTCCGAACACAGAACCGTACCGCAGTCAGCCTTCTCGTTCGTAGAACTCAAACGCAGAGCAATCAAATCGCCCGGAACATCGCCCGTATCAGCAGTAGGAATAGCAGCCAACTCCGCTTCTACAACCCGTTCGTCGGGTCCGGCGAATTTAATTCGCTTGATTTGGTAATCGCCCTCTTCCTGTTTGAAAGCAACAGGACGCCACTGAAGCCGGCTCGCCAGCCAGCCCAAATACATCAGCGCTTGAGTAGAATTGTCCTGTTCGTAATCGATCGTCACCCGATCGATTTCCCGAATCGCAGCGCGGCGTTCCGGGGCGTCATAAGCCTCCGCAGCCAACTCCTGCCACGCGGCCAGCCGGCGCCAATTGAGATCCGCGATCGGAATTCCCTCCTCGGTCAGACTGTGCATCAACAGCAATTCCGCTTCACACTCGGCAAAGCTGCTAGAGTCAACAATCACAGAACTGCTAATTGCCGCCAGCCGCTGGAACAAACCTCGATCGGCATCCGGGTTCGCTTTCCACCACAGCAGCGTCGGCAAATCAGCGATAGTCAACGCCGTCACGATGCCGCTAACCCGTTCCAAAGCAGCTTCCGTACCCCGCAGCGTAATGTATTCGCAGCAGATCAGATTGCCAGTGGTGCGCTGGTGAACCGGACAATAAGCAGCCACTTGAGCCTGCACGCCCGTATCTTCCCCCGCCGTCGGGCACAGAGCAATAATCCGGCAGGGATTGGCAGCCACAATCGCGTCAGCCACCCCCGAACCCCCGGAACCCAAGCCACTAGATCCCATCTCCTCACCACTGGAATTTTTGCGAGCCACTTCTTCCCGCAAAGTCGCCAGCAATTCAGCGTTAGCTTTGCCTGTTCTCGGCAGCCCGTAAGCTTTTTGAGCCGCCCTGATGCTAGATGCCGTCATCGGCCCGGTAATACCGTCCACCGGCCCGTCGTAAAACCCCAGATCCGCTAATAACCGCTGAGTTTCTTCCGGTTCGTAGACTACAAAAGTAAAAGTTGTTGCCCTACTAGCGATCGGAACATCGCCCTTTGACCCCGATTCTCTGTAACTTTCCCAAATTTGACTCAATTCGGCCTCTATTTGGTCGATCGACACATCTTTAGGACTTTGTAGCGAAACCAGAGGCGGAGCTTTCATCGGTGTCATCGTCATAAATCTTCTCTCCTTTCTTATTAGTCATTAGTCATTAGTCATTAGTCATTAGTCATTAGTCATTAGTCATTAGTCATTAGTCATTAGTCATTAGTCATTGGTCATTAGTCATTAGTTCTTAGCTAATCAATAATGACTAATGCTGACCAATAAACTAAGGAATGCTGACTGAGGACTGCTGACTAATCACTTTTAAAGTCTGCGCCACTTGCGACCGTCTCTGTTAATTAGCAGTTCTGCTTCCGCCGGTTCCCAAGTACCCGCTTCGTATTTAGGAACCAACTCCTGTTCGTTGGACGATTCCCAAGCCATCAGCGCCGGCGTTACCACCCGCCAAGCTTCTTCCACTTCATCAGAACGGGTAAACAAAGTTTGGTCGCCCAGCATACAGTCAATTAACAGGCGATCGTAAGCATCCGAAGATGTCACCCCAAAGGAAGAACCGTAACTGAAATCCATATCCACCGTCCGCGTCCGCAAATCCGGCCCCGGCATTTTCGCCTCAAACCTCAGCGAAATCCCCTCGTTGGGATGCACGCGCATAGTCAAAACGTTGGGGGTAGTTTGTTGGGCCGCCGACTGAAAAATCATCAGGGGCACTTCGCGAAACTGAATCGCAATTTCGCTGACTTTTTTCGGCAACCGTTTGCCGGTTCGCAGATAAAAAGGCACTCCCTGCCAGCGCCAGTTGTCGATAGTAAACTTCATCGCCACAAAAGTCGGCGTTGTCGAGTTGGGAGCAACGCCCGGTTCTTCGTGATACCCCGGCACCTGTTTGCCCTTCATCCAACCCGCGGAATATTGACCCCGAATCGCTGAGAAGTCCAAGTTATTCAAATCTGCCAAGCGAGTTGCTTGCAGAACTTTCATCTTTTCGGTACGGATGCTGTCAGCGTCCAAGGAATTCGGCGGTTCCATCGCCGTCAGACAGAAAATCTGCATCAAGTGGTTTTGCAGCATATCCCGCAACGCCCCAGAGGATTCGTAGTAACCGGCCCGGTCTTCTACGCCTACTGTTTCTGCAACTGTAATTTGTACGTGATCGACAAATTGCCGGTTCCACAGCGGTTCAAAAATCGCGTTGGCAAACCGAAATACCATTAAATTCTGAACAGTTTCTTTACCCAAATAGTGGTCGATCCGGTAAACTTGCTGTTCTTGGCAAACCTTCTGCACGACTCGGTTGAGAGCTTTTGCCGAACTCAAGTCGCGGCCGAAGGGTTTTTCAATTACCAAGCGGTGTTTTGCCGGATCGGTCAGCATTTGAGCCGCGCCCAGTTGCCTAATTGCTTCGGGGAAAAAGTTCGGGGAAACCGAGAGATAAAATATGTGATTGCCCCTAGTTCTCCTGTCTTCGTCGAGTTCCGCTAAGAAAGCTTTGAGTTTTTGATAGCTTTCGGGGTTGTCAATGTCGCCCGGACAGTAGTACAAACCTTTAGCGAAATCTTGCCAAAATTCTTCATTGCCAATGCCGCCGCCAAATTCTTCAATGCCTTCGCGCATTTGCTCTCGGAAGTAATCGTGACTCCAAGGGCGGCGGGCTACTCCCACTACGGTAGTTTCCGGTGGCAAGCGCCGATCGCGCTTCATCTGATAAATTGCAGGTACCAGTTTGCGCTGGGTGAGATCCCCAGAAGCTCCGAAGATTACCAGAATTTGTGGTTCCGGCACTCGTTCTTTTCGCAAACCTACCCGCAGCGGATTTTCAAGTAGCGTTACCATTATTTATTTTGCTCCTTCTAAAGCTGTGAGTCTTGCCAATACAGATTGATAGTTTGCGGTCATTTCTGCCAGTTGTTGGGTCAGCGAGTTGATCTGTCCTTCGTATTCTGCCTTGAGTTCTGCCCTCACCTCTTCTCGAATTTTTCTTCTCTCAACCGCCAGACGGATCTCCCAATCTCGATCGCGCTGTAGCAGTTCAGCTTTCAACTGCCTGTTTTCTGCTCGAAGTTGCTCCATTTCCAACGCCACAGCAGCAGCACGCCGATCCCTCTCTCTGTTTTGTTCTCGGATTTCCTCTCTAAGCCGCTTGTTGTCCGATCGCAACTTCTCTAATTCTGAAACACTATCCTTGGCAGTTTTCCCACTTCCTAGTGATGGAAATCGTTGTTCAACCAAACGCTGAACTGCTGCACCTGTAGGCATACCATTGGGCGATGACTCCAACGCCTCTTGCCAAATTTCGAGTTGTAGCTCTGGCGGAAGTCCTGCTAAAGGACGGACTTGATTTTCCTTTGTAGGAATTTTGTGTCCAATTGGACACAAATTATCCATTACTTTGGCGGCGTCAATAAATCGATAAGCTGTCCGCCTTGCTATACCCCACTTCTGTTGGCAATAAGCCTCAAAACTTTTATGGGTTTCCCGGTACAGTTTTTGTTCGCGAATCTCATCAAGGGCTTTTCCGACTTCGTAAAATGTCTGAAGTCCATGTTCCACAATTGATTCGAGTTCTTGAAGTCTCCTTTGTTCAGCGACATCAAGTTGGGCGGTGGCATACTCGCTCTCTAGTAGAGTATTGGTAGTTTGCATAGCAATTCCTCAGCGGTCGGAGATTAACAAGTCGAGTTGGATCTTCTGGGGAGAGTCCTGCTAGAGGACGGAGTTGATTTTCCTCTCTAGGAATTTTGTGTCCAATTGGACACAAAATTCCTAGAGAGGATTTAAAACTCAGCATTTAGGAACCAAAACAATTATCTATTCCGACTCCTAAATGCTTCTGCCTTTCAGGATACAGATATCTGCCTAAGCGACGGGTGACAACTTCTGCACTTTCTCTTGCAAGGAATCCATCAGGGATTGGAACGGGCTGACGAATTTCTCAATCCCGTCGAGGAGCAAGTCTGCCATCACTTTGTCCAAGTTGATGTCGATGTCGGGATCTTTGAGACTTTCGATCAGCGTGTAAGCTTCTGCAACGTTGTTCTCTATCCGGGGTGCGACATCGCAGTGATCGAAACAAGCTTCCACGGTGTTAGGCGGCAAAGTGTTAACGGTGTCCGGGCCGATTAGTTCATCGACGTACATGACATCGCTGTAGTTGGGGTTTTTGGTGCTGGTGGAAGCCCACAGCAGCCGCTGTACTTTCGCTCCCTTGGCAGCTAAAGCTTGCCAGCGATCGCTCGCTACGATCTCTTTATATTTCTGGTAAGCTATCTTCGCATTGGCGATCGCAACTTTCCCCTTCACCGCTTCCAGTTTGGCTTTGGTGGAAATATCTGTCACATTTTTGAGTTTCTCGTCAATCTTGCCATCGACATTGATGTCGATCCGGCTCAAGAAGAAACTGGCAACAGAAGCAGTATTGCTCACATCCAAACCTTTAGCCGCCCGCGCTTCCAAACCGCGAATGTAAGCCCAGAAAGTTTCTACGTAGCTGTCCACCGAGAACAGCAAAGTCACGTTAACGTTAATGCCTTCGCTGATGACTCGCTCGACTGCGGGCAAACCTTCAGCGGTTCCGGGAATCTTAATCATCACGTTTTCTTTGCCGATGGCTTTGTAATAGCGCAGGGCTTCGCTAATCGTGCTTTCTGTGTCGTTGGCGATCGTCGGTGGCACTTCAATGCTAATGTAACCGTCCAAACCATTCGACTCTGCGTAAACTGGGGCGAAGATGTCGCAAGCGTTGCGGATATCTTCAAATACCAGAGATTCGTAAATCTCCATTACAGATTTACCCGCCCGGATGCCCGCTTCGATATCCGCGTCGTAAATCACATTACCCGCGATCGCTTTCTCAAAAATAGCCGGATTAGATGTAATCCCGCGCAGTCCCCGACTTTCAATCATCTGTTTGAGTTCGCCGGACTCGATCAGATCGCGAGTCAAATTGTCCATCCAGATACTTTGGCCAATTTCTTTGATTTCTAACAGGTGATTCGTTGGTGTTGCTGTCATTACTGTAACTCCTACAATTTGATAGCTGTTAATTGGGACTTGGAAATTGGAAATTGAAAATTGGTAATTGGTAATTGAAAATTGGCAATGGGGAATTGGCAATTGGGAGTCGAAACTTATAAGTTAAAACCCTCTTCCTTCTTCCTTCTATCCTTTACATCCGTTACATCCGTTACATCCGTTGCCGAACTTCCTTCACTCTTGGACTGTTCTAGGATTGCGCGATCGATCTTGAATAAAAGACTCCACCATCGCTACATTTTCTTTACTGCCGACAATCAAGGGCGATCTCTCGTGCAGTTTGGTCGGCACAACGTCTAAGATGTCTTGAGTCCCCGTACTGGCGCGCCCGCCGGCTTGCTCCATCAAAAACGCCAAAGGAGCCGATTCGTAGAGCAAACGCAATTTGCCCTCGGGTTGTTTGACTGTTCCGGGGTACAAAAACACGCCTCCCTGGAATAAAATCCGGTGGAAATCTCCCACCAAAGCCCCGCCGTACCGGGCGGTGTAGCCTTCGCTGCGGTGTACGTAGCGAATGTAGTCTCTCAAAGATTCCTCCCACTGCCAGAAGTTGCCTTCATTAACGCTGTAAATCGGGCCGCGATCGGGAACCTTAATGTTTTCGTTAGCTAGAATAAACTCGCCCAAACTCGGATCGAGGGTAAAGGAATGAACGCCCTGACCGATCGAATAAACCAGCATGGTACTGGGGCCGTAGAGCACGTAGCCAGCCGCGATTTGTTTGCGTCCGTGTTGCAGCAAGTCGGAAGCAGAACCGTCTGCATCGTCCCCCTCTTGCTTGCGGATGCTGAATATGGAACCGACATTGAGATTGATGTCAAGATTGGAAGAACCGTCTATGGGGTCGTAGAGCAGACTGTAGCGTCCGATCGGACAGTTTTCGGGAATGTAGTATGGTTTTTCCATTTCCTCGGAAGCCAAACGGCAGACAAGTCCGCTTTGCTGGAATACCGAGATAAACACTTCATTGGCATAGATATCCATCTTTTTGACGGATTCTCCCTGCACGTTTACAGCCCCTGTAAACCCTAAAGCATCTTCCATTAACCCGGCCCTGCTGAGCCGCCTCGCGATCAGCTTGGCCGCCAGCCCGATGCGATTCATCAGGGCGCTGAGATCCTGAGCATCGGCTGAAAAGCTGTGGAGTTGCTGGAGTACGTGACGGGATAGGGTTGTGCAATCGCGGTCTAGGGCTTGCACCTGATCGATCGGACTCAGGCGGGTTTCTCCTGTCGGCGCGTTTACCATGATTTTGATGTCCTCCCTGTCTTGCTGCTCTAAATTTGGGTGCGGTGGAGTGCTTGACACTTGCCCCTGAATCGGCTATTAGACCGATCGTCCCCTAACTTCTATCTTAGGGAGGGTTTTGCGAAAGGGCGTCGAACTTTAGGTGAATTTTAGATCCCCACACAAAATTGAGCAGTTCGATCGACTGTTGAGTGGGAAATTGTATTCAAAATTACTAATTTTTTGATTTACCGCAGAGGACGCAGAGGGCGCAGAGGGAGAAAGTGTTGGCTTCGGGATGTAGGTTTGGTCTATAGCAGAAAGAAGTTCGGCAACGGATTCTGTAGTAGAACCTATTGTTAACTTACCAGAATTGTTCGCAGGTATTTACGATCGCGCCGACTATGATTATCGGATTGATTGCGATCCAGATCCCGTACGTAAATTTTCGCCAAAGGTGATATGACACTCCAAAATCCTGGGTAAGCTATCCATAGAAATACGGTAATTGAAATTTAAGCAAATAAACAGAGTCAGTCATTGACTTTTCTATTGACTTGTTTGAAATATACGCAAACACTCAACTTACTTTGCATAAATTTTTCAAAGCTTGGGTTACAAAAACCCAAATATAAAATGTTTGTTGGTACTCATCAACCCAGGATAACGCTATGGATATTGTCGAACAAATTCCCCATAACTCAGTAAAACACTATCAGATTAAAAATCTCCTCGGAGAAGGCGGTAGTAGCACAACTTACGAAGCCATTGACCTCAAGACAAACCAGCGAGTTGCACTCAAAGCTTTGTCTTTACAGAAGATGAATGACTGGAAAGTCCTGGAACTATTTGAACGAGAAGCCAATGTTTTATCAAAATTGAATCATCCGGGAATTCCGCGTTATTTGGATTATTTTTATGTCGATACTCCCGATAACCGTTGTTTTTATATAGTACAAGAACTGGCAGCAGGGCAATCTCTCGCAAGTTTAGTCGAAAATGGCTGGCACGCTAGCGAATCGGAAATTAAAGGTATTGCCACACAAATTTTGGAGATATTAGTTTATCTCCATTCACAGACACCTCCTGTTATCCACCGGGATATTAAACCAGAAAATATTGTTTTCAACTCCCCCATCAATTCCCGCAAACCAAAAGACTGGGAAGTCTGCTTAGTAGATTTTGGAGCAGTGCAAAACACTTATTACAATACCTTAATACGAGGAAGTACCGTAGTTGGAACCTATGGTTATATGGCTCCCGAACAATTTCTCGGACAAGCCGTACCTGCAACAGATTTATATGGTTTAGGAGCGACGTTGTTGTATTTACTAACCCACCGTTCCCCAGCCGAATTACCAACAAATATGCTAGAGAGAGATTTTCGCTCTCAAATTCAGATTTCTTCAGCATTTGCCGATTGGTTAGAAAAAGCGATCGCCCCAGATTTAGACAACCGCTTTCGATCGGCAAAAGAAGCGCTTGAATTGCTACGCAATCCTCGAATAGTTAGCGTTAAATCCCATACGACGCAATGGAAAAAACGCCTCAAAATAGGAATTGCTGCTGTGGCTACTGTTGCTGTTCTCAATCACTTTAAATATCCCATCCTCAATCAGATTGGATTTACCCCCAATGCAGTTGTCAAGGCTGTTGAACAGGGAGATCCTAAAACTGTTAAGCATTATTTGGAGCTTGGTATTAGTGCCAATACCAGGATAAATAATCTTAATTTACTACACTTTGCTGGCTCAAAAGAGGTGGCAGAATTGTTAATTGCTAATGGTGCAGATGTCAAAGCTAAGGATACATTTGGCTTTACCCCGTTACACTTTGCTGCTGCATTCGATCGCATAGAAGTAGCACAGACGCTAATTGCTAAAGGTGCAGATATTAACGCCCAGAGCGCACCTCATCTTGATTGGGATGTGTCGAATTCTATATGGACTTATAAATTGCGAAGGTTTTTACCTGACAATAGTATGGGTACAACTCCTCTGTTCTTTGCGCGATCGCCTGAAATAGCCAAGTTGCTGATTGCTAAAGGCGCAAACGTCAATGCCAAAAACAAAAATGGCTTAACTCCTCTACATATAACGAAATCGAAGGATATCGCAAAGATACTACTTGCAGCGGGCACAAAAATTAACATCAAAGAAGAAAATTCCCGAAATGGCAAGAATACAGCTTTATTACATAATGCAGCCAAAATAGGTTTTAAGGAGTTGGTACAACAGCTAATTAACAACGGCGCAAATGTTGTTATCAGGGATTACAACAAAAAAACTCCACTGCACTATGCAACAACAAAAGAAGTTGCTGCTTTGCTAATGCAGGATATCAACGCTAAGGACGAATCTGGAAATACTCCGTTACACCTAGCTGTCGATCGAGGATCTCAAGATATCGCTGAACTGCTAATTGCTAATGGTGCAAGGGTTAACGTTAGAAATGAGAACGGTCAAACTCCATTGTATCGAGCGATCGCGATCGGACACAATGAGATTGCTGCACTGCTAATTAACAACCGTACAGATGTCAATAATATAGATGGATCAGGCACAACTCCACTGCACAAAGCCGCACATTATGGCACTGTAAAAATCTTAAAATTGCTGATTGCTAAAGGTGCAGAAATTCATATCCAGGATAATCAAATAAAAACTCCACTGGATATCGCCGTAGACCTGAAACTTCAGGATACAGTGGCGCTGCTAATTAGTAAAAACCCAGATGTTAATAGTGAAGACAAAGAAGGCAGAACGTTACTGCATATCGCTGTCGATTTCAAACTTGAGGATGTAGCCAAACAACTCATTGCCAAAGGTGCATTCGTTAATGCCAAAAATAACTTGCTTCAAACTCCCCTGCATCTTGCTGTTGCTCAAGGATCTCAAGATATCGCTGAACTGCTAATTGCTAATCGCGCAAGGGTTAACGCTAGAAATGCGAACGGTCAAACTCCATTGTATCAAGCGATCGCGATCGGACACAATGATATTGCTGCACTGCTAATTAAAAACGGTGCAGATGTTAACAATAGAGATATGTGTAACACAACTCCACTCCACAAAGCCGCACATTATGACACTGTTGAAATTTTAGAATTACTGATTGCTAAAGGTGCAATAATTGAAACTACAAACTGCTACGGTCACACGCCGATAGAGATAGCAAAAACTAACTGGAGTCACGACCAAAAGCCAACAGTTAAAATACTCAAACATCGCGGTGCAACCTATTAATTATCCACAATTAACCCAGGCATAAAAATATGGAAACACTACAACGATCGGAAAAAATCATTGCTGAAAGATATCGCATAATCGGTAAATTAGGACAGGGCGGACTTGGAATCACCTATGCTGCTGTAGATTTAAACAGCAATCAAAAAGTTGCACTCAAAGCTTTATCCCTACGCCTGACAACTGAATGGAAGAAAGTCGAATTATTTGAACGAGAAGCAAAAACTTTATCGGGATTGAATCATCCGGGAATTCCTCGCTACATTGACTGCTTTCAAGTTGATACTTCCCAAGATTGTTGTTTTTATATCGCCCAACAACTCGCACCGGGAAAATCTCTCGCACAGTTGGTAGAAAATGGCTGGAAACCAAATGAAGCTCAAGTTCGTCATATCGCCTCTCAATTGCTAGAAATTCTAGTTTATCTGCAATCGCTATTACCTGCTACTATCCACCGAGATATCAAACCTCAAAATATAATTCTGCAAAAAAATGGGCGAGTCTTCCTAGTTGATTTTGGCGCAGTTCAAAATACTTACCATCATACCGTTACAGGAGGCAGTACCGTTGTCGGAACCTACGGTTACATGGCACCTGAACAATTCAGAGGAAAAGCTGTATTATCAACAGATTTGTATGGATTGGGAACGACGCTGCTTTTCTTGTTAACCCAGAAATTTCCATCGGATTTACCCAGACACAAGCTGAAGGTACAATTCCGCGAGATTGTCTCTATTTCTACAGAGTTAGCCGACTGGTTAGAGAAGGTAATTGAACCTGCTATAGAAGATCGATTTAACTCAGCAAAAGATGCTTTGTCAGCGCTGCGAGGGGAACAGCCAAGCGGGATTAATCCAGACAAAATGTTTCAGCGATCGCCCCTATCACGAATTACTTTAATTGACACTAAATGGTGGTTATTCATCAAGATACACCCCGATCGTTCACCTAGCACACTCAAAGGTTTTTTCCAATTCGTTCATCTTAGTTATAAAGTTTTACTTCCATTCTCTTTGATTATGGGATTTTTGCTATTTTTGGTATTTAGCTTGTTTGAAATCTTGTTTGAATACACTTCAACCGACTGGATATTTACATTATTTGAGCGATTTTTCCTTATATCAATCCTGGCTATAACAACCTTTACCCTATTTTATGCTTTGATGTGGTTGTGTAGGTGCTTGTGTAGGATTGTTTATCATCGATTCGCTCGGAAAATTCAAATCAGTCCTCAACATATCCAGCGGGTAAAGTTGAGCGGAATTCATCTGCCATTACTCAAAATATCGATAACTTTTTGCCTGATTTGCACCAAATCGCGTAACTATTGTTTTGGCTTATTTTTGCCGCAAGCTGAGAAAGAATGGTTGGTAGGGGAATTGAACAATTGTTTAAGTAAACTAAAATAAATCATTGTTGATATCCACAGACTTGATAAAAAAAACGTTTTTTTTCGGAGGGCGTGGATTAATAAATGCGAAAGTATAGAAAATTTTATGTACTAATTTAGGCAATAATAATCATCAAAAAATCCTCGATCTGGCATGAGAATAAAACTATAAAGAATCTCGATATTTATGAAATAGGACTGCAAAAGGGGAAGCCGATCGCACTTTTTGAATACAGAGCTCCAATGAGTAGTTGAGAGTAGCGATCGCCTTTTCGATTGGTTATGCTGGAATCAGGGCGATCGTTTCTGCAAGTTTACTGACAACAAAAATAAAGATATTTGTGCTTAAATACCGTCAAGGCAAGAAATATCTCGCCCTGACTGGGGTAGTGTCGTTAAGCTGCTGTATCTCCTAAGCGTGAAGGTTCCATTGATGAGTATTTCTACTCGAAATAAAAAAACTATCCTGTTTTTGGCAGCCAACCCCAAAAACACAACTCCTGTGGACTTACAGAAAGAGGCGAAGGAAATTGCAGAGGGGTTGCAACGCTCTAAAAAGGCCGACAAGTTTCAACTCGAGCAACAGTGCGCGGTGACACCCAGAGAAATGCAGCGAGCCATATTAGATTATAAACCAGAGATTGTGCATTTCTCTGGGCATGGTGCAGGAGAAAGCGGTTTAGCGTTGGAAGATGAGGCGGGACAAATTAAGCTGGTAAATACCAAAGCTTTGGCAGCTTTGTTTGAGGCGTTTAAGGAGTACGTGGAGTGCGTCATACTCAACGCTTGCTATTCAGAAGTGCAAGCTGAGGCGATCGCGCGTCACATTCCCTATGTGATCGGCATGAACCAAGCGGTGGGAGATCGGGCCGCACGGGAATTTGCTGTAGGTTTTTACGATACGTTGGCGGCGGGGGAGTCGATCGAACGTGCCTATAAATTGGGTTGCGTTAGCATCAGCATGGCAGGGATTCCCGAAGAACTTACGCCGGTATTAAAGAAAACGTCTGATTTTTCTGAGTTGGATGCAGCAGAGCGATCGCGCGATGCTTCTGTTAGCGATATCGTGGAGGAGTTGTCGCCTGCGGTGGAAAATGCGCGTGAAGCGAAGCTATCCCGTAGGGAATCGATCGCCGCACCTCCCCTTTCTCTTCTCAACTTAGACAACCCCGAAGGTTCTGTTAGTTTAGATTCACCCCTATATATCGATCGACCTCCCATCGAGTCGGACTGCTACCAAACTATTGTCAAACCCGGAGCTTTAATCCGAATCAAAGCCCCCCGGCAAATGGGAAAAACTTCCTTAGTACAGCGAATTTTATACCGCGCCAAGCAACAGGGATATCAAACGGCTTATTTAAACTTTCAATGGGCTGATGGCAGTTTTCTCACCAATCTTGATGAGTTGTTGCAGTGGTTTTGTGGTGAGATTACCAATGAATTAAATTTAGAAGACAGGTTAGGGGAATATTGGAAAGGCGTTCTCGGCAGTAAAAATAAAAGCACCAAGTATTTCCAACGTTATCTACTATCTGACAGCGATCGGCCTGTTGTTTTAGGGTTAGATGAAGTCGATCGCATTTTTGAGCATTCCGAAATAGCCACCGACTTCTTTGGATTATTACGAGCTTGGCACGAGCGGGGAAAAAATGAGGAGATTTGGAAAAAGCTGAGGTTAGTCATTTCTCACTCTCAAGAAGTTTATATTCCTCTCAATATTAATCAGTCGCCATTTAACGTGGGATTGCCCGTAGAATTACCTGAACTCAATCAGATACAGGTAACAGATTTAGTGAATCGACACCAATTAAATTGGTCAAATCAAGAGATTTGTGACCTGATGGAAATGGTGGGCGGTCATCCTTATTTAGTTCGAGTTGCTTTCTACCAAGTTGCCAGGGGAAGAATTACCTTAGATAGGTTGCTAAAAGTTGCTCCTACTGAAGAAGGCCCTTACTACGATCATTTACGACGGCATTTAGTTAACTTGGAACAAGATGCAGAACTAGCAGCAACAATTAGACAAGTGATTAACAGCGAAAAACCTGTAGAGATTCACACCGGAGAGGCTTTTAAATTGCGAAGCATGGGGTTGATCAAATTTCAGGGAAATGCTGTCATGCCATTGTGTGGTTTGTACCGTCAATATTTTCGCCATCGCCTAGCCTCTCCCCAACAGAATATGACTCCTGTGCAACAAACTAATAACCAATCAAGCTTGCACGTAGAGAGTAATTTAGCAGCTATTATTTTCTCAGATGTCGTTAATTCCACCGCCTTATCAGTTGCCAACCAAAAGCTGACACTAGAATTAGTGAATCGAGATTTCAACATCATCCGAGGCATCTGCGCTAAACATCAAGGCAAAGTCCTTAAAGAAATGGGCGATGGTTTATTAATTTGCTTTCCTGAAAGTGCCGTAAAAGCAGTCGCCTGTGCGCTAGAAATACAGCGAAATTTCGCCGAAGCTGCTACAAGCTTACCTCCGAGTCATGTCCTGCAACACCGGATTGGTATTCACTTGGGGGAAATATTCTCTCTTAATAATGATATCAGAGGGGCTGGTGTAAATTTAGCTGCTCGTTTAGAAGGGAAAGCAGAGCCAGGAGGAATCTGTATTTCTGAAACAGTTTATCAAGTCGTTAAAACCCATTTATCTTTAAATGTGATTGACTTAGGTATGCAACACTTAAAAGGAATTCCTGAACCTGTACGGCTGTACAAATTGATTCCTTGACCCTCGGATTTTCCACCTGTGAATTAACAATGACCTATGAAGGATTATCAATATCAAGTTGGAGGGAGCCTGCCGGCAAACGCTCCAACTTATGTCACTAGAAAGGCGGATGAAGAACTTTATCAAGCTTTAAAAGCCGGAGAATTCTGCTATGTTCTCAATGCCAGACAAATGGGAAAATCATCCCTGCGAGTGCGGACAATGCAGCGGTTACAAGCAGAGGGCATCGCCTGTAGTAGCATTGATATCACAGAAATTGGGACTTCTGATATTACCCCAGAAGAGTGGTATGCAGGCGTGATTGATAGCATCGTCAGCCGATTAGATTTGTATGACGTTTTTGATTTAGATGAATGGTGGGAGGAGAATAGGTTACTCTCGAATGTTAAACGATTCAGTAAATTTATTGAAGAAGTATTGCTCAAGCATATCTCAGGAAATATAGTAATATTTGTCGATGAATCGGACAGTTTAATCAGTTTGAATTTTAAAATTGAAGATTTTTTTGCTGTGATTCGTGATTGCTATAATAATCGAGCTGATAAACCAGAGTATCGTCGATTAACATTTACGATGTTAGGGGTGGCAACTCCCTCAGATTTAATTCAAGACAAGCGACGCACTCCTTTTAATATTGGTCGAGGAATAGAGTTAACGGGGTTTCAATTAGCAGAAGCCCAACCTTTGGCAGTTGGGTTAGAGAGTCAAGCAGACAATTCGCAATCCTTGTTAGAAGCTGTGTTATATTGGACTGGCGGACAGCCGTTTTTAACTCAAAAAATTTGTAGATTGCTGCTCAATCGCGCCAACTCTGCATTTATGCAAACTCCCGCTGAGTGGGTAGGGAATTTAGTTAGAGAAAAGGTGATTGAGAATTGGGAAGGGCAGGATGAACCAGAGCATTTAAAGACGATTCGCGATCGCATTTTACGCAGCGAACACCGTGCCAGTCGGTTATTGGGACTATATCAGCAAGTTTTGCAGCACAATGAAATAGCGACGGATGATAGTCCCGAACAAATGGAACTGCGGTTAACGGGTTTGGTGGTTAAGCAGTCGGGAAGACTTAAAGTTTATAACCGGATTTATCAATCGGTTTTTAACCTAGATTGGGTGGAAAAGCAATTAGCGAATCTCCGCCCTTACAGCGAAAGTTTAAAAGCTTGGATAGAGTCTGATTGCCAAGATGAATCGCGGCTGTTGCGGGGTCAAGCCTTGCAAGATGCTCAAACTTGGGCAGGCGATAAAAGTTTGAGCGATTTGGATTATCAGTTTTTAAATGCCAGTCGGGAAGTCCAACAGCGGGAAGTTGAACGAGAGTTAGAAGCACAAAAACAAGCGAATAAAATTTTGACTCAAGCCAATCAGACGTTAATTAAAGCGCAGGAATTGGCCACATATAAAATCACTCAAGCCCAGAATTTAGCAAATGTCATCCAGGAAACTGCTTTTTCTAATGAATCATTTCGTTCAGGACAGACATTCCAAGCACTGTTGGAGGCATTAAATGCAGGGCAAGCATTCAAACAACTAGATGCTTCAGCCGAGACGACAAAACATATGAGAGGACGAGTGATAGCTGCGCTGCAACAAGCAGCGTCCGCAGTCAAAGAGCGGAATTATTTGGAAGGGCACAGCAATTCTGTCAGAAGCGTCGCCTTTAGTCCAGATGGCTTGACTTTGGCTTCTGCAAGCAGTGACCACACCATCAAACTGTGGCATCTGCAAACCCAAAAACCCATCGCTACCCTCACCGGGCATAGCAATTCGGTCTATAGCGTCGTCTTTAGTCCAGATGGAAAGACATTGGCTTCTGGAAGCGAGGATAACACCATCAAACTGTGGAACCTCGAAAGCCAAAAATCCATCGGTACTCTTACCGGACATAGCAATTCGGTTTATAGCGTCGCCTTTAGTCCAGATGGAAAGACATTGGCTTCTGCAAGCAGTGACAACACCATCAAACTGTGGAACCTCGACGAAAGCCAAAAACCCATCGCTACCCTCACCGAGCATCGCACTCCGGTCAATAGTGTCGCCTTTAGTCCAGATGGCAAGACATTGGCTTCTGCAAGTGACAACACCATCACACTGTGGAACCTCGAAAGCCAAAAACCCATCTCTACCCTCACCGAGCATCTCACTCCGGTCAGAAGCGTCGCCTTTAGTGCAGATGGCTTGACTTTGGCTTCTGCAAGTAACGACAACACCATCAAACTGTGGAACCTCGAAAGCCAAAAACCCATCGCTACGCTCACCGAGCATAGCAGTTCGGTTTATAGTGTCGCCTTTAGTCCAGATGGCAAAACTTTGGCTTCTGCAAGCTTTGACAACACCATCAAACTGTGGAACCTCGAAAGCCAAAAACCGATAACTACCCTCACCGGGCATAGCAATCCGGTCTATAGTGTCGCCTTTAGTCCAGATGGCAAAACTTTGGCTTCTGCAAGCTTTGACAACACCATCAAACTGTGGAACCTCGAAAGCCAAAAACCCATTGCTACCCTCACTGGCCATAGGGCTTTGGTCTTGAGCGTCGCCTTTAGTCCAGATGGCTTGACTTTGGCTTCTGCAAGCAGCAACCACACCCTCAAACTGTGGAACCTCGAAAGCCAAAAATCCATCGCTACCCTCAGCGGGCATAGCAGTTCGGTCTTGAGCGTCGCCTTTAGTCCAGATGGAAAGACATTGGCTTCTGCAAGCAGTGACAAGACCATCAAACTGTGGAGCCTGCAAACCCAAAAACCCATCGCTACCCTCAGCGGGCATAGCAATCCGGTCTTGAGCGTCGCCTTTAGTCCAGATGGAAAGACATTGGCTTCTGCAAGCAGCGACAAGAGCATCAAACTGTGGAACCTGCAAAGCCAAAAACCCATCGCTACCATGACCGGGCACAGCGATTCTGTGTGGAGCATCGCCTTTAGTCCAGATGGCTTGACTTTGGCTTCTGCAAGCAGCGACAAGAGCATCAAACTGTGGCACCTCGAAACCCAAAAACTCATCGCTACCCTCAGCGGGCATAGCAATCCGGTCTATAACGTTGTTTTTAGTCCCGATGGGTTTACTTTGGCTTCTGCAAGCAGTGACTACACCATCAAACTGTGGCATCTGCAAAGCCAAAAACCCATGGCTACCCTCACCGGGCATAGCAATTCGGTCTTGAGTGTCGCCTTTAGTCCCGATGGGTTGACTTTGGCTTCTGCAATCAGTGACTGCACCATCAAACTGTGGCACCTCGAAAGCCAAAAACCCATTGCTAGCCTGACCGGGCATAGAAATCCGGTCTATAGCGTCGCATGGAGTCCCGATGGCAAAACTTTGGCTTCGGCTAGCGGTGACAAAACCATCAAACTGTGGACTTGGGATTTCGATAAACTGATGGCATTTGGCTGCAACTGGCTCGGCGATTATCTCAGAACCAACCCGAAAGTGACAGCAGAGGATAAACAGATGTGTGCTGATTACCTCAGTCAACTGTCAATCAAATAGGACTTAGGCAAAAACCGCCAGTCAGCCAGATGTTCGCCCTACATTTTTTTCACCACCACTTCCACTTTTTCCGTTGTCCATTTCTCACTCGCATCAGCCAGAACCCTAATATTTCGCTGCGGCGAATCTTCATCCACAACCGCCACCAGCATCGGATTATTAAATCTTGCTATTTAATTTTCACTTTTGTAGTTAGGCGAGGTTTGGGGAGATCAAAAGGCGGTAGGTGCTAACTCTGAGGGATATTGCACTGATGTCCCTTTGAATATACAGCACTTTCCAGGTAAGTGAAGTACAGAGAAACCGGGTTTCTTGAATAAAACCGGTTTCTGGCGATAAATCCAGAAGAAACCCGGTTTCTGGGGTGTACTTTATAAACCTGGAATCCGCTGTAAAGTGTAAAACTCCTGGAGTGCTGACATTTGTTCTCTCAATCTAGATATCTCTACATCCCAGGGAGGGAGTAGTTTCTCAAGGTGGCGAACCTCACGAAACCACAGTCGTAACTCGGGTTTGAGAGTTGCATAGAGCGTTTCGGGACAGGAGAGTAATATTGCTGTTATTATCTCTGCTACGAATGGCTGTTGCGGCCACTTCCCTACAACAGAAATTGCATCCCCCTCATCGCTTGACAAGCATTGGTGAACAATATCAAACAGTGAATTTAACTCAATAGCTGCCCGTAATTTCTCAAGTGTTTCTGCCGTCTCTGACGAGGTATTCACCATAGTTGCGAATTCAACAGGCAAATGGTGCAGGATGGTACTGACAAATGAAGCAATTGAATCTGGTTGCTCTTTTCTCACAATATCGGGGAGTATTTCTGCAAAGTAAGGAGCAACACTACGCCACTGATGTAAATCACAAGCAACATGAAAAAAGGTTTCTGGCAACCTTTCACTCTTCTGCAATAAAATATAACCTCGACCTTGATTAGTGACCGGATCGACAGGTTCAAATGCTTGCCATAACAAAGGCAGAGAAACCCAGTGAGGTGGATATTTGAAACGGGCAACATCCAACAGAAGAACTAGATCCCGCTGTGGATGATAGCCACCAATTGGTGAAAAGTGACCGTCACCCGTTTGTCCCAATACCTTTCGGCTGTAGGAAACAACTAGATGAATATCACCTGACGCCGCAGTCACTTCCTCAACTGCTTGCCGAAAGTTTTTTAAGCTGCTTTGGTGGTAACGGTTAGGTTTTACAACAGCACCGTTGCAACGTGCTATACAGACAAACTCATCAAAGGTGATACCGTTTTCTTTAATGACCCAAAGAGGTAAGCAACAGTCTAAAAATTCCTCTCCATACCATCTCCACACCCCTTTCCAAATGCGACCCGGATCGATGGATAAGGCATTAAGAACAACAACTAAACTACCCAATCCACAAAAAGCGGGTTCTGCTTGAGTGTGAAACTGTTCCGCTAGAGCAAAATACCCTTCCATACCTCCCAATGCCAACGCTTCTCGAAATATTTGCTTTCCCTCTACGGAGGAAAAGGCAATAGCAGAATCTGGGAGTGAACGACGGTAAAACCCTTGAGCAGACATTGAGTTTTTTAACCTTTATTGCTTGTGGTGCTAAGCTGTTGTGCGTTTAAATTAAATATTGTCGGTTGCCCGTTGCCCGTTCCCTGTTCGCTTTCACTAAATCCTCAGACCCTATTTAAAATGCACAGCAGCTTATGGGAATTAGCAAATATAGCCTTTCTCAAAAAGATGAGGTATGAATAACAGCTTATATAACCACTGAAACTAAGAGGGCTGAAGCCCAACTACGTACCTTATATTTCGCTCGAACCGCTGTATCTCACAGCGCCACTTTCTGCTCCCTTGTTGGTTGGCATAACCAGCTATCTCGTCAATAATTGCTCTCAGCTATCGGATAATTGTAGAGCAGGACAAAGGAGAGTTAAAGTGTTTTGGGGAACTTGGTAAAGGTACTAAAACTCAGATAGAAGTTCCGCTGCGTCGCAGTTGATTAATAGTATTTACCGTTGGGTGGGGGCGGGTTTTTGAGATGGTTGGTTTTAGCCTGAGATTGTTGGTGAACCCGCCCCTACAAATGCTGTAAAATATTTGTCAATTCAGTTCGCAAATTAGCCGAGAATTGATTTCGCTGCTAATTTTGTACTCGCACTGCTGTTGCAGCGGACACTCGCCGCAGCGGGGGTTTCTTGCAGTGCAAACTCCCGCCCCAAAGTCCAGCATTCCTAAATTCCACGGCCCGACTTGCTGTTTGGGAGCAACTCGTTCTGCGGCTTCCCAAAGTTCGGGCGATCGCGATTTTACCTTACCGCCGTCAATCCCAAAAAAACGCTGCAAAATCCGAGCAACATTCGTATCCAGCACCGCTTTTGGCTGTCCGAAAGCATTAGCGCAAACCGATCGCGCAATGTACTTGCCAACTCCGGGAAGTTCCAGCAACTGAGCTTCCGTGCGGGGAACGTTTCCCTGATAATGTTCTAAGATAACCAACACCGATTCCCGCAGCTTTTGCGCCCGAAAAAAAAGACCCAAAGGCTGCAACAAACTAGCAACTTCCTCCGCAGGCGCGGCCGCCAGATCGGAGAGAGTCGGATACCGACCGACAAATTCTTGATAAATCGGAGCCACTGTAGCGGCAGTAGTTTTTTGCAGCAGGAACTCAGCCACTAAAATCGCGTAGGGGTCGCAGGTACGCCGCCAAGGAAAATCGCGGAAATTTTGCTCGGCCCAAGCTTTCAGCCTGCGGCGGAACCACCGAACTTTCGCTGCATTCAAAGGCGTTGACCCAGGCTCGCAATCAGAATCAAAAACAACAGAATTTAATGCAGACATTTGATTGGTATGTTTGAGAATTCGCCAAGATTTATGTTTATATAATAGCACATTTAAATAATGTGTGATTTTCTCTTCTTCTGCTTTTTTTCTCTCTGCGTACTCTGCGTACTCTGCGGTTAATAAAAAAATCTTATTAACCACCAGCCCGACCCCGAAACCTAGAAACAAAGTTGATTTCAAATATTTGAAAAATGTAAAATTTTGTATATAAAATGACCGAAGTTATCGAAAATAAACGATAGTTGATATGCAAGAAATTTCAATCGCCCGCGAAAACAAATTTTAATCAGGTAATAAAATGGTAGTAGCAGCACCTGTTCAATCCGGCAGTCAGTCGATTTTTCAAACTCGCTACGACAACTTTATCGGCGGCAAGTGGGTGCCACCGGTGAAAGGTAAATATTCGGAAAACCTCTCTCCAATTACCGGAAAATCAATTTGTCAAGTCCCCCGATCGAGCGCGGAGGATGTAGAATTGGCACTGGATGCCGCCCACGCCGCGAAAGACAAGTGGGGCAAGACTTCCCCAGCCGATAGGGCGCGGGTTTTGCACAAAATTGCCGATCGCATCGAAGAAAACCTCGATCGCCTCGCCATCGCCGAAACCTGGGACAACGGCAAACCAATTCGCGAAACCACATTCGCAGACATACCGCTGGCGATCGACCATTTCCGCTACTTCGCAAGCTGCATCCGAGCTCAAGAAGGGTCGATCGGCGAACTAGACGGAACAACAGTCGCCTACCACTTCCACGAACCCCTAGGCGTCATCGGACAAATCATACCCTGGAACTTCCCGATATTAATGGCCGCCTGGAAACTCGCCCCAGCCCTCGCCGCGGGCAACTGCGTCGTGCTCAAACCAGCAGGCCCCACCCCCGCCTCAATCTTGGTACTGATGGAAATCATCGCCGACTTAGTACCAGACGGCGCAATCAACGTGATTAACGGGCCAGGCGCCGAAATCGGCAAAACCCTCGCCACCAGTCCCCGGATTGCAAAAGTCGCCTTCACCGGCGAAACCACCACCGGCAGGCTAATCATGCAATACGCCTCCCAAAACGTCATCCCCGTCACCCTAGAATTAGGCGGCAAATCCCCCAACATTTTCTTTGAAGATATCTGCGCCCGAGACGACGAATTCCTCGACAAAGCAGTCGAAGGATTAGTCATGTTTGCCTTCAATCAAGGCGAAGTTTGCACCTGTCCCTCCCGCGCCTTAATTCAGGAGTCAATCTACGATCGATTCATGGAAAAAGCTCTCTCCCGAATCCGCCAAATCAAACAAGACAACCCCCTAGATCCGACAACAGCCCTCGGCGCGCAAGTCTCCGTCAACCAGATGGAAAAAATCGCCGAATACGTCAAAATCGGTCGCGCCGAAGGCGCAGAATGCCTGATTGGCGGCGAAAGAAACATCTTATCCGGCGACTTGGAAGACGGCTATTACTTCCAGCCGACTGTCTTCAAAGGAAACAACAAAATGCGAATTTTCCAAGAAGAAATCTTCGGCCCAGTATTAGCAGTAACCACCTTCAAAGACGAAGCCGAAGCATTAGAAATTGCTAACGATACCCTCTACGGTTTAGGTGCCGGAGTTTGGACTCGCGACATCAACACCGCCTACCGCATCGGCCGCGCCGTTCAAGCAGGCCGCGTGTGGACAAACTGCTATCACCTATATCCAGCCCACGCAGCATTCGGCGGCTACAAATCATCCGGTATCGGCCGCGAAAATCACAAAATGATGTTGGATCACTACCAGCAAACTAAGAATTTGTTGGTCAGCTACAGCCCCAAAGCATTAGGTTTCTTCTAAAGTCTTCACTCATTGGTTTGTAGTCAGGAATAACGTCCTTCAACTATTAAATTCTGTCAGGAACAGGCAAGATGCCTGTTCCACAAAGAGTGAATTTTCTGCTTTTGGGGAGTAGGGGTTGGGCGTCCCGCCCGCCCAAAAATACAATTTAGATGCTCGATAGCTTACTGCAAACTCATAATAATAACTAGAGATTGTTCTAAACAGACTGTCATGGAAACTGCAAAAGTCACCGCAACAGAAGCCGCTTTAAAATTAATTAGCCATCTCAAAACTGAACACGGAGAATTGATGTTTCACCAATCCGGCGGCTGCTGCGACGGTAGTTCCCCCATGTGCTTTCCCGATGGCGAATTGATAATCGGTGATGGTGACGTATTGCTGGGCGAAATAGGCGGTTGCCCCTTTTATATCGCAGCGCAGCAATACAAATATTGGCAGCACACGCAGTTAATTATAGACGTGGCATCGGGGCCAGGAGGCAGCGATTTTTCGCTGGAAGGGCCGGAGGGAGAGCGTTTTATTACTCGTTCCCGCTTGTTTGTTAATGCTGATTAACCTTTTTTTATTCCAATGGCTTACGGACTAAGATTAAATGAACCGCGAGGCACGCGAACGCGAAGGAAGAGAAAGAAGAAGATGTATTTGTTGCTTTCGACTACAAACGTATTTCCTCAATAAATGAGATACCATCGAAAATGCCATTTTTAAAGGCTTGAGTGCTGCGAACTCGCTGAGTTTCGCTGAGTAATGTCATTGTTTCCACAAAAGTAATCAGGGCGTTATCTTGAGTTTTAGTTGCCCGAAAGCAAACGGTTTCTTGCCCTGCATCCCAGGCAATAGCGGAAAAATCAGAATAACTGCTAGAAGACATTTTCAGAATTCGGTTTTCAAACTCGCCTTGAAAATTGAGCTGCAGGCGAGAACCATCTGAATATTCATAATTGTTAACTTGTCGGTAGTGACTTCCCTCAATCGAGATGGTAAAATTACCGAAGAAGCTGCGAGAAAAATGTCCGCGAGTATCGGTCTTAATATACTCACCTTGCCAAGTGCCAAGATGACGGGTAAAAATCTCAGGAACTTTCTCTAAATCGGGAGAGTTCACAGGGGTGACGGTATCTTGATGAATTACAGGATCGTTACTCATTAAATCAGGCTCCAGTTTGTCTGCAAAACGCGATCGAGTAAAATGCTTTTTTCTGAAATACCCGATTTATTCAAAAAGTCGGGTATCTCGGTATATTGACGATTTTTGATTGGGCTAGCGGCGACCTATTTTCAGACTCATTTCACGGCTAGTGCGTTGATATTCGTGGACAATAGGTAATCTTTCGGATTGAAAATTTTCTAGCGCTTCGGCAATGTTAGCACTATCTCTGAGATGTTTTGCTAAATATAGACCATCTTCCCAACCGGAAGTCATACCTCTAGCGCGTGTGGAACTTTTGGCGTGGGCCGCATCTCCAATTAAAATAACACGGCCATCATAGATTTTTGGTAGGGGGTCAATGTCATAGGAAAAACGACAGACAATATTTTCTAAAGGGGTTGACTCAATCACTTTGCGCGCATCCTCTGGTAGTTTTGCTAGTTCTTGGGGAGGAATGGTAATATTATTAGGTTGTAGTTTCCCTAGTTCGGAGTCTGCCCGCTCTTTTTCAATAAAGAAACCCCAATGAGTGCGACCACCGCCTATGTGAAAGAAGTTGGCATAAATTCCCCTACCGCGTACATAAACAAAAAAGTTTCCTTCTGGACAGAAGCTGCGGTCTTCGACAATTCCTCGCCAGACTATGTCGCCTAAATAGAATAGTTCAACGCCGGGAACTATATATTGACGAAGTTTTGAGACGATTCCATCGGCACCGATTAAAAGATCGCCTTCCCATTTACGGCCATCTTTAAAGTGGGCGATCGCACTGTGCTCGGTTTGGGCGATCGATGCTAATTCTGCATTAAAATGAATGCACTCAGGCGGTAACTCGTCGAGGAGTGCTTGTAGAATAGCTTTGCGGTGTACCAGCATTCCTGGGAGTTCATTTTCTTCGTAGGTGACGGGTTCGGAATTGATGACACCGCCGCGGAGGTTGCGAAACTCGAATAGTTTAACCGGATCGCCTGAGTTGATAATTTTTTCGGTGAGTTGAGGATTTCCTTGATGCAGCGCTTCCATACCTGCTTGTACGATCAGGATACCGCAGCCATCGGTGCGCGGATGGGGTGCTTTTTCAAACAAGTCAACTTGAAACCCTTGTTGAATGAGCAGAATTGCCAGATAAGCTCCTGATGTTCCTGCGCCGATAATACCTATCCTGCTTTGGGACGAAACCATTTGTGCTTCTCCTGATTTAAGATTGCCGGTCGGTTCTCAACTACTATTTTAATTAAGGGAAATCAAGTTTGGGCGATCGCTCAATTGCGGATTGAGCTTTTGTTGATAGCGACAGGTTTCACGCTGTCGCTAAAATCAGTATCCGATCCGGTGCAGAATTAATTGTTAATTGATGGCTGCAAAATTTTGGCACTCAAAACTTCAGAAGACTTTAAGCTTGAGTATTTTTAATTAGAGCCAATTCTATTTTGTCACCAGCCTTTTGAGTCACTTCTGCGCGCAAACCCGGCCCAAAAAAAGTAGCTATTTTGTCTTGCTTTTCTTCCCATAAGTCGATCGGCAGTAGTGGCGAATAAAACTCTAAAATTAACCCATAAGCACCATCAACATCAACTTCCCTCAACCCTTGCAGGAGGGGCCGTTCCTCGTCTGTCGGCGCCAAGCCCAAGCGCTCCAAAGCATCATCTAAGTGCGCGGGTTGGCCGTAGCGAAATCGGGTGATATCTTTGCGGACTTGGTTTTGAGTATCTGTGGCCTGACTTTCTCGCAGGAGAAGAACTTCCCCAGAAGTCGGTTCGGTGAACTCCACGGGTTCGAGTTCGGCCGCTTTCAGGGCCAAACCTCCCAGCAACAGCGGAATTCCATAAAAAAAACCGGCTAGGTTCAGGGTAGGTCTGTCTGTGAAGTAGGCTCCGAACCCGACTGCTGCTATAATACCGCCCACAACTAAGGCTAGGTTTGCTAAAGAAATTTTGCGTAACATATTAGTGAGGTAAGTAGTCGGACAGAAATAATATACTTTAATTATTATCTGTCAATCGATTTTAGATTTTAGATTTTAGATTTTAGATTTTAGAGGCGACCCCACAGATAAATACGTTCGGCGACTTTATCGGATACAGGTTTTTTATTTATGGACGGATCGATCGCGTGGCGGGTATCCTGGATGCGGGAATTGTGAAAAAGTCTGGAATAAATTTAGTTTTTTTGCCAAAAGACCTGCAAAAACTGCTAGCATCTATGAGCGCGGGAGCAGTGTGCATCCACAGTCTTGTCTCTAGCTTCAGAAGCCGATCCAGCCGGACTCGCCCGGGCGCGCCATCGGTAAATATCCGTGTTAATTGCGCGGCGTTGGTTCCATAAGGCAATCGAGATCGGCAGTATCATCAAAGTATACAGAGTGGCGATCGCGATCGACACTCTTGCCCTTTCAACCATTTTTCGGACATGATTAAAGACGAAGACAAGCAAACTGCTGGAGCAAACAAGGCGGTTCTGGAGCAGATTAACTCGCTCAAGCGCGAAGATGAAAGGCTTTATAATATCTTAGCGATCGATGTCTGGGCTCTAGCCAAGACAATGGATGAATATCAACCGGGATTTTGGGCTGCTTTTATGAAAAACCGGGAGAAAGCCCTGAAGCGATTTTTAGCTGGAATGATGAAAAATAAACCCGCAGATAGCAAACGTCCGCCTTTTTTGCGCTAAAATTTTGCGCTAAAATGTGGCTGAAGTTTGGCTGAGGTTTTGATGTACAATCAAACTATAACACAGACAAAAAAACCGAGCAAGTTCATCACTTACCATATAAAAACAGTGAAGGATTTGCCCAAAAGGGTATGTCGGTGAATTAAGAATTTCCGTCTGTTCGCAGAGGGGAATGTCAAATATTTTTGTTAATAGTAGCAAAGGCAAAAAATCATGGATGCACAAACACTCAAAGAGCGCGTAGCAGAGATCGAAGTCAAGCGGGAATCCCTCGTGCGGCTGTTAGATCGATCGGACTTGGGATCTCTGAGAATAGATGTGAGTCAGGCGATCGAAGAAATTGACGATCTCTTAGAAGAATTCAAGCGTACTTTTAACAGTTAAGCAGTCATTCGTCATTCGTCATTAGTTGTCAGTGGTTGGCTAAGCTGTCGCGCATTTAATTTGCACATAGCAATCATTTCGTCAGTTATAAACGTGGTTTGGGTTTCTAGTCGGGACGGGCTAGAAGCCCATCCCACAACTGGGAGGGACGGGCTAGAAGCCCATCCCACAACTGGGAGGGACGGGCTAGAAGCCCATCCCACAAATCATGCAAGGATTGCTATAGTCATGTTAGTAAAAATCTGGTGGGGTGGGCTTCTAGCCCGCCCAAAAAGTTAAAATCAAATGCAGTACAGCTTAATAGCTAACAAGAACCTACACTGCTAACTGCAAATTTGACTACTGACTAATGACTAATGACTAATTCATCACAGAACCATATCCATCAAAATTTGCTGAGAACTCACCTCCGGGCAATTAGCAGGCGGCCGCCGCTGAGAGTAGTGTCCGGAGGGCTGCAAATCCCAAGCTTGGCGGTTGTCGGCCAGCATTACCCCCAAAATTTCTTGCAATTCCTTGGCAATTGTCGGGTCTTCCACTTGAACTATGGCCTCAACCCGTCTGGTGAGATTGCGCTGCATCCAGTCAGCCGAACCAATATACACCTCTTCGTCGCCACCGTTGAAAAAATAAAACATCCGAGAATGCTCTAAAAAGCGGCCGATAATACTGATAACTCTGATATTTTCGCTAACACCTTCAACGCCGGGACGCAAACAGCAAATCCCCCGAATAATCAAATCAATTTTCACTCCCGCTTGCGAAGCTTCGTACAAAGCAACAATGATTTGAGGGTCAACTAAAGCGTTCATTTTAGCGACAATGCGGCCGCAGCTACCGGTGCCGCCTTCGGCCTGCAAGCGGCAGAATTCTGCCTCGCGGCGGATTAAAGCTAAAAATCGATCGCGCATATTGACCGGTGCCACCAATAATTTGCGATAAGATACCTGCCGCGAATAACCCGTCAAATAATTAAACAAATCCGTCAAATCCGATCCCAAATCCTCGCGACAACTCAACAAACCCACATCGGTATAGAGTCCGGCTGTTTTGGGATTGTAATTGCCGGTGCCGATGTGGACGTAGCGGCGGATGTAATCGTCCTCGCGACGGACTACCATCACAATTTTGGTGTGGGTTTTGAGCCCCACCAAACCGTAAACTACGTGGACTCCAGCTTGTTCTAACTTGCGAGCCCAATTAATATTATTTTCTTCGTCAAACCTAGCTTTGAGCTCTACTAAAACGGCTACCTGCTTGCCGTTTTCTGCAGCTTCAATTAAGGCGCTGACGATCGGCGAATCTCCCGAAGTGCGGTATAAAGTCATCTTAATCGCTAACACGGAGCGATCGTGCGCCGCCTCAGTAATAAACCGCTGTACCGTCGCCGCAAACGAGTGATAAGGATGGTGCAGCATCAAATCTCCCTGACGGATGGCGGTGAAAATATCCTCGCCCTCCTCAGCATCCAACATTAATTTGCCTAAAATCATTGGTGATTCCGAGTTCCGCAAACGGGGCGGCACAACCGGAGTCCAAGGCGGGTCTTTCAGTTCCGGCACCGGCAGCCCCACAAAAGACATCAAATCCTTGAGGCCTAGCAGCCCCTCTACGACGTAAACATCTTGCTCACCGAGATCCAGCTCCTCCATCAGCATATCTCGCAGTGCAGGCGGCATAATCGCTTGAATTTCCATTCGCACCGCAGAACCTCCAAATCGGCGCTTGCGGAGTTCCTGTTCTATTGCCAACAGCAAATCCTCCGCCTCATCTTCCTCCACCGTCAAATCGGAATTGCGAGTAATGCGGAACGGGTGATATTCCTGAATATCCATCCCCGGAAACAAAGCTTCTAAATTGTGGGCAATCACCTGTTCTAGGGGCACGCCAGTCCAAACCGGAGATTTGCCCCTCTGCTGCCACTGCAAATCCCCCGGCAGCGGCAAAAACCTCGGCAAAACCTGCGGTACTTTGACGCGGGCAAATAATTCTTCCCGCGTGTCGGGGTCCCTGACTACTACTGCTAAATTGAGGCTGAGATTGGAAAGGTAGGGGAATGGGTGGCTGGGGTCAACTGCTAGGGGAGTGAGTACGGGAAATACTTGTTCTTTGAAGTAGCGGTGCAAGTAATTCCGCTGTTCTTGATTGAGGTCAATGTAGTCAAGAATGTAGATGCCGCTTGCTGCTAGTTTCGGCCGCAGGGTTTGCTCAAAATAAGAGTGTTGCTGAGAAACCATTGGCAAAAGTCGCTGGTTAAGGGCATCTAGCTGTTGTTGAGGGGTGCTGCCGTCGGAAGTCAATTTGCTGACTTTTGCTTGTACTTGCTGTTTGAGGGCGGCCACGCGCACCATAAAATATTCGTCTAGGTTGGAGCTAAAAATAGCTAGAAATTTGAGCCTTTCTAGGATGGGCGTGCGGGGGTCGAGAGCTTCGTGAAGCACGCGGTTGTTGAATTCTAGCCAGCTTTGTTCTCGGTTGAAGTAATATTGGGGGTCGCTGAGGTTGATTTCAGTGTAGGTTTTGGCGGGGGTCTTTTTTGGTTTGGGCATGGTTTGGGGGAGTCTTTGGGAGGCTCGGTGATGGCATCTCTAAAAATAGTATTGTAGGTTAAAGGATTGGTTCGCATCTGCTTTTGATCGCACGTTTTTGTAATACCTGTAGGGAAACGGCATTGCCGTGTCCGGCCCCTGGATCGCGAACCCATCCCTCCCATCCAATTCTGTACCGCATTCGGCAAGTCCTCTTGATTTGGCGGAAAACCTGTTAAGGACAATTCCAGCGGTGGGTTAAGCGTGCCATGCTTGATAAAATTCTGGGTAAGTCATATTTTCGGCACACTCCCAGATGACTCCGTAGCACTTCTCATTGCGACCCAAATTATTTTTGTAGATTTCGGAAGTTAGGCATTTTTTTAAACCTGAAACTGCGGTAGCGAAATGTTTACCTGTCACAATTTTCAGTAAGCTATCTGCCGGGTCAAAAATAGAATATTCAGGGTGATAATTAGGAATCAACTCTATTAAAGTCGCGATCGCAACTGTGTAATATTTCTCTATTTTCCCTAAGCTAGATGCCGCTCGACACAGGGTATCTGCATTACCTGAATTGCGGATTAACTCGACTAAGATGGCGATCGCTTCAGGACTATCTTTTCCTATTGTCCCTAAGCTAGATGCTGCTTCCCACGGGGTATGTTCATCACCTGAATTGCGGATTAACTCGACTAAAGCGGTGTTCGCTTCCGGGCTATCTTTGCCGATTTTCCCCAAGCTTTCTGCTGCTTGCCGTCGGGTCTTTTCATTCTGAGAATTAGCGATTAACTCGACTAAAGCGGAGATCGCTTCTGGGCTATCTTTACCGATTTCCCCCAAGCTTCCTGCAGCTAAACGCCGAGTAAAGTCATCACCTGAATTGCGGATAAAATCGACTAAAATGGAAATTGCTTCTGGGCTATTTTTGCCTATTTTGTTTAAACTTTCTGCTGCTGATGACTGGGTTATTTTATTGTTTGAATTGCGGATCAAATCGCCTAAAGCTGAAATCGCTACTGTGTTACCTTTGTCTATTTTCCCCAAACATTCTGCGGCTCGCCACCGGGTAACTTGATTGCAGGAAGTGCTGATTAACTCGACTAAAGCAGCGATCGCAACTGGGTTATTTTTGCCGATTGTTGCTAATCTTTCTGCCGCTTGATAACGATTATCTTTAGGACGGTAGTTGCGGATTGAATCCAATAAAGTTTCGATCGCTACCGGGTTATCTTTGTCTATCTTACCTAAAATTTCTGCCGCGAAGCATTGAGTAACTTTATTATCTGAAGTGCGGATTAACTCGACTAAAGCGGCGATCGCAACTGGATTATTTTTGCCTATTTTCACTAAGCTATATGCCACTATTATACAGGTAGGTACGTTAGACCACCCGAAAACCGGGTAGAAACCGTTCTCAACTGAATTGCGGATTAGTTCGACTAAAGCGGCGATCGCTTCTGGGCTATCTTTTCCTATTTCCCCCAAGCTATATGCCGATCGCTTCCAGGTGTTTTTCTCAACTGAAGTGTGAATTAACTCTGCTAAAGCGGAAATCGCTACTGGGCTATCTTTATCAATTTTACCCAAGATATCTGCCGCTTGCCACCGAGTAACTTCATCCTGAGAAGTATTGATTAATTCGACTAAAGCGGCGATCGTGTCTGGGCAATTTTTGCCGATTTCCCCCAAACTTCTTGTCGCTTCCCTCCGGGTATATTCATCACCTGAATTGCGGATTAACTCGATTAAAGCGCAGATAGCCCTTTGGCGATCTGTTTCTTTCAGAACTTCCCTTGCCCTCTCGACAATTGGATCGACAAATGTCCGCCAATCCTGTTTTTGCTTATTAAAATAACCAAATCCCCAAATAACAATCTGCGACACAATCTCATCAGCAAGACTACAATCTTTAAACTCAGCAATCCCCGCAGCCGCTAGAAAATATGCCCGATATCCATAAAATTTATCCCACCCAACCTTAAACTTAACCAACGCCTTAATAAACGCTTCCTTCTCCTCCTTCCCTACATCGTCACGCCCCAACCACAGCAAAATAACCTCTTTCCACTGCTTCTCAAAAATGCGATACCTAGCATCAGGATGTTGCGGATTCTTAGGAATGTGATTCAAGAAAAAGTGGCAATTCTCAACCGCCAACGCCGCAAAATATTCTTGAAACGTCGGATGGTAAAAAGCATAAATCCCCTCCGCCGTCTCCGCATCCCTCGCCACTAAATTCAGCCAACCCAAACGACAAGCTAACTCAAACTGCGATCCACCCATCACCCGATATCCCGCACTTTCTCGCAACTGAAACCGGGACGTTTCATTTAACATCCCTGAAAGTGCCAATTTCCCCAAAGCAGCATTCAATTCCTGCTGCTGAATCCAATTCAGGCGCGGTTTTTTCCACTGATACAAAGTTGTCACAAATCGTTGATAAAGCTTCGCCTTAGTATCCGGTAAATCCCCATCGAACGACTGCGAAGTGCCGCACAGCAGGGAACATCTCAGGGGATTTTTCACTAAATCTCGAATTCGCTCTTTTCCCGATGCTGCTAATGCTTCGCGTAGCTGTTGAGAAAGATCCTCTCCAGCCCCCCTTGCTAAGGCTAGCGTGTACACACAAACCTTTTGATAAGGGGAGGGTTGGGGTGGGGTAAAAAATTTACGATTCATTTAGGATTGCTATATATACTGCGAACCTGTTGAATTGAAAGTTTTACCGCATTCGTGAGCGCATACGTCCAACCTTTTGGAACAGGAAAAACTTTTGGTGAGGTCTTCGCGAAACCAATCTCTGGCGATCGCATCTTTCACCGATTGAGTTCTGAGAGAATTAAAGCCATTTCCATACTTTTCAATTAAAGCCAGCATTTGCGGTCTGTAAGTGTGGTTGTAAACAGCGTATTTAGTATGGCTGACCCAACAGCAAGGCCAGAGTTCCGCTTCAAAACTGATGAAAATCTCTTTGCTGGCTTGAGTTTGACAGCTAATTTCTACATTGCGGTAGTAATTGTTTAGGCTACCAAATGTTTCTACAGCTTGGATAAATTGGTCTCCCTGGGGATTTTTATATTGTTCCAACGATGGGGGTTGGAGTTCTTCCCTGGCTGGCTTTGATGGGACAGAAGGAGTTGCTTCTGGTGCTTGAGACGTTTCGATAGCTATAGCTTGATACCAAGCATAATTGGCTTTTTCTGGTTGCCCCAACTGCGTCAAAACTTTAGCTAAATTGCGATAAGCTCCTGCAAAATTTGGTTTAAGCTCGATCGCCTTTTGGTAATAAGCACTAGCTGGCTGCCACTGTTGCTGTTGGGCATAAAGACTGCCGACATTAGCATAAACTTCTGGAAAATTAGGCTGAATTTTGAGGGCTTTTGCGTAACAGTCTGCTGCTGCTTGCATCTTCCCCAAACCTTGAACAGCATTGCCTAAAGTTTTCCATGCTGCTGCAAAATTAGGTTGATTTTTTAGGGCTTGTTGGCTGGCGGCGATCGCCTCTGAGAGCTTTCCTTGTTTCAAGCATTCCTCAGCTTGTCGGTGGAACTGAAGCGCGGCCTGTTCTTGATGCTGAGGGGCTGCTACATTAGCTGTTGCTGTTTGGTTTGGGCGATCGCTGTTAGCTTGTACCTGAGAGTTTTCTGCCTTCTGGGGCTGTTGATTGGCTGACTCTTTGTCATAAATCTCTTTGGCCACAAAACGAGAAGTAGCTTTCGGTACAAACTCGACAAATCCTAATTGTTGGGCTAAATCCCGCGCTGATTCTACTTGGTGCTGGTTGTGTTCAAATATCAAGTAGTGCCATACAGCTTTTCCGCCAGCTTGGATAAAGGCATTAACCGACTGCATTATCCTGTCCCAGTTGGTATTTTGGCGGTAGATGCTGTTAGTATCGGCCAACCCGTCGATACTAAAAATTACGCGATCGTGTTCTCCTGTCATCGCCTTTGCCAGGGCTTGCCACCAGTCGGGATTGCGTCCGCTACCGTTGGTGTACAGGCTGATATGAGGAACTCCCATGCGGTGCAAATACTCGATCGCGGGAATTGTGGTATTGCTAGTCATAGCATCGCCGTAGTTGCCGCACATATACACCAAATCCAACTGAGAGCAAAACTCTTGTGGGAAAATTCTCTCAATATCCTCTATCTTTAATTCTGCCCCCGGCAAAATCGGGTTGCCGGTGCGGGGACACTGGGGACAAGCTGCATTGCACCTGGAGGTAATTTCTACGCTGACTCTCCTAATATCTTCATATTTTAAGTACATGAGTTTTCCCCGATTAATTTGTAATTAATATTGAAATCGCGATCGACACAATTAGATAACAAGAGGTTTGATTTAGTGATTAAAAACTACGATTATACCTTATGCCTGCAGGCTGCGAACATGATATAAGTTTTTTGTATGAGTTACAGACGAGGGGATGACGACTATCTTGATTCCAAATCTTAATAAAAAAAACTGCGGCCGGATGTCGATCGAGCCGCAGTTTTTTTTAAGCTAAAGTTTCAATTAATCCCGGCCGTTGAGAGCAATCAGCAGGCGCAGAATGAAAATGAACAAGTTGATGTAGGTCAAGTACATCGACAGAGCGGCGGGCAAATACTGGTCGTCGCGGTAGCTGCGGGGTAATATGTAAAAATCGACGATCGCAGCGCCGGCAAATATAAACACGCCGATGCCAGAAATGCCAATTTCCAACCAGGTTGGGGTGTAGACGCCAAATAGAGAGAGCAGAAACTGGCCGCCAACGACGACTAACAAAGCAATCACACCTAAACTGATAGTTTTGGTGAGGGCCATGCCGTCTTGTTCAGAAAGGTTGGAGCCAATTTGGCGGGCGGCGATAAAGGTAATGCCGCAGCCGAGGGCTGCAAAAGCGATGCCAGAGATACCGACGCCTTGGGTTCTGAGGGCTGTAAATACCAATCCGCTGAGGGTGTAGCCCGAAAGCAGGCTGTAGGTTGCCAGGAGGGGCAAAGCGGTGTTTTTGTTGCCTTGTTCGGCGGCACCGCGGGCGACGAAGAATAGAATTAATTCTACGACGATCGCGGCAATGAACGTGGGAAAGAAGATTCCGGGATAGTTGCGGATCACTCCGAGGCCACCGTAGGTGCCGACAGCAGTTAAGACAAGTCCGCCGCCCACGAAGGGGAGAGCGTTGGAGATGACGTTGGGGCCTACCAGCGCGTGGTTTTTGGCCTCGCGCACGGCTTCGCGGAAATTGCTAGTGTTACTCACGAGGATTTACCTAATTTTGGCTGAGAATTGCTATCTATCATTTTGACAGCTTTACACTTTGTTTGCAAAACCTGAAAGAGTTTAAAGATTTGATAAAGAACGGAGGTGAAATCGCTCCAACGCAGGGATCGATTGTTTATAATCGACTGCGTACAGGTCTGTGCCGTGTCGCCCTCTCGCACCGTTGCGCGTCGCGGCAAAGCTATAATTGAGGTTAAACGGTCGGCGCTATCTGCGGTCAAGGGCTACCTTAAAGTCGATAAAATCGCAGATAGCGGATGTAAATCCATTTGGGATGGGGGATTTACGATTGGGGATTAAGGAGTATATGCTAGAGTCAGGGATCGCAGTTAATTTTAGGTTTTTGATTGGCGACTTAGTTTAAACTAGAGACCAGAAACTTTAATAATTTAAAATCGTCGAAAATCAAAAAGCGCTTCCGTTAATTACTAAGGTAGCTCAGAAAGAGGATACCCAGAAAATTAATGAATAGATCGAGTTCTATCGAAAAACTGCTAAATAGGTAATGTCCAATGCCCACATTTTTTGAGCTCAAATTATTGCCACCTACAGCCGGAATTTTATTGGCTGCCGCCGTTATTTCCGGCGGTCAACCTGCCGTTGCAGCTAATGTCCGAGCCGTTTATACCGCTACTTCTGGGCAGGGTTCAGAAAATTTGCTGCTGGCTAAAAATACCGAGCAATTCACCCAAGCAAATTCTCGAATACCGAGCCGGGGGCCGGCAAAGCCGGAGCCTCTCCCGGCAAGAATTCCTGAACCTTCGGCGGTGGTAGGGTTGGGTTTAGTTGCGGGTTCGCTGGCGCTGACTCGCCGGAAAGTGAGAGTTAAAAATTAGACTTTTTGCCCAAAGTCTAATTTTTGGATTTTTAACCGCAGATACACGCGGATAAACGCAGATAAATCGGGATATCAGGATTTTAGCCGATCGCGTCGCGCAGAGCATTTTTAGTCATAGCTGCGATCGACTGTTCGCTAGCTTTCGGCAAGTGATAGTATTTCCCTCCAGAAGTCTTGGCCAATTCCTTCGCAAAGCCAGTCGAAATAAACTTGCTCTCGGTATCAATCACCAGCAACTGCATTCCCAACCCGCGAATTTTGGCAGCAATTTCTAACAATTCCTGCTTAATATCAGGCTTTTCTCCATCTACAATCGGTTCGCCCAAAGAACGAGCCAAAGGAATATTACCGCGTCCGTCGGTAATGGCGACAATCGCAACTTGACCGATATCTCCAGACTGACGCGCGTTGACTCCCACGCGCACGGCTTGAGTCAAACCGTGGGCCAGGGGGGAACCGCCGCCGCAGGGGAGTCTTTCCAAACGCTTGCGGGCCAAGGCTATGGAACGAGTCGGCGGTAGCAGCACTTCTGCTTGTTCTCCCCGAAAGGGAATGAGAGCAACTTGGTCGCGGCTTTGATAAGCTTCTGTCAGTAGCTGCATGACTGCACCTTTGGCCGACTGCATTCGGTTGAGGGCCATCGAACCGGAAGCATCGACGACAAAGACGACTAAAGCTCCAGCTTTTCTGGCCAAGCGCTTCGCCCGAATGTCTCCCTGTTCCACAAATACACTGCGCTGAACCCCCCCTTGACCGGGGGGTTGACTCGTCTGTTGCCCCCCCGAAGCTTGGGGGGGGTGAGAATTCCTGTCGCGGCGGGCTTTTTGGTAGGGTGCGGCGGCTCTGAGGGTGGCGTCAACGGCGATGCGGCGGACGGGGCCTTTGGGCAATACTGGCTTGACGTAACGGCCTCTATCTTCGGAGAAAATGGTGCTTCGGCTGCCCGATTTGCCTTGGCGGTTGGCATTTTGGGCGAAAAACAGCACGTCGGGGTCGAGAATGACGCCTTCGGGGTCGAAGAGAAATTCTTCGGGAATGCTGGTTTCTTCTTGTTCTTCTGGAGGTTCGTCTTCTTTGTCTTCTTCTTCCTCGTCTTCTTGTTCTTGTTCCGATTGTTCTGGTGGCGGTGGCGGTGGGGGGGGAGGAGGAGGAGAGTTTTCTTCGTCTGGGGGAGTTTGGATGATGGTGGCGCGGGGTACGATGACTAATTCTACGGCGCGGCGCAGGTCTTCGGCGTTAACTTCTGTGCGTCCCTCGATGGCGGCGGCGGCAATGGCTACGCGGACTGCGAATATTTCGGCGCGGTGTCCTTGAACGCCACCCCGGATGGCTTCTTCTACTAGGTAGGCAATTTGTTCGCGTTTAATGCTGACATCTTTGAGCCATTCTCTGGCTAGGATGATTTGGGTTTTGAGGTTGTCGGTATCTTCGCTGTATTGATTGAGAAATTCTTGGGGCGAGCTGGAGTAGGATAAAGCTTGTTCTACTGCATAGACTCTTTCTTCTATTGCGAGTGCTGCGTCGGCTGAAAGTACGATCGCGATCCGATCGAGCAAATGTTCTCTGAGCGGCCCTTCTTCGGGGTTGTAGGTGGCAATAAATAGAGGTTTGCAGGGGTGTTGGAAGCTAATGCCTTCGCGCTCTATTTGGTTGCGCCCTTCGGTTAATACTGTTAGCAATTGGTTGGAAATGTTGTCGTCGAGGAGGTTAATTTCGTCTACGTAAAGGACTCCTCGATTTGCTTGGGCTAAGAGTCCGGGTTGAAATACGGTTTGGCCGAATTTCACTGATTGTTCGACATCGACTGAACCTAAGAGTCTGTCTTCGGTGACACCCAAAGGAATTTGAATGAAGGGTGTGGGAATTATTTCTGTATTTGGGGAATTAGTATCGCTGGTGTGGGCATCTTGCCCGCCATTTTCTGGCAACAAGCCTGATGCCTGTTCTGCAAGAATTTCATGAGGTTCGGCGTTGCAAAAAGAATCTTTAACAATTTCAATGGGTGGCAGTAAGGAGTGCAAGGCGCGGGCCATTACTGATTTTGCTGTCCCGCGGCGGCCTGCGATCGCAACTCCTCCCAATCCGGGATCGACTGCTGCTAACAGCAGGGCTAATTTGATTGCTTCTTGCCCGACTACGGCGGTGAGGGGAAAGGCTGTGGTGGAAGGGCTAAGGTTGGCTGCGGGCATAGGATTTTCGGATGTAAAAATTTGAACTTAATGTTTAGCTTACTTCTTGGAGTATTTTAACTTCTTGCGGTAGAATCACGGTAAAAGTTGAGCCAACTCCTATTTCTGATACTAACTCGATTTTGCCTTGCAGCAGCGAGACGAGCCGCGATACTATCGCTAATCCCAGACCAGTGCTTTCGGTGGGAAAGAGCTGTTTGCCGGCTTCTCCTGCTTGAAAGAAGGGGTCAAAGATGCGCTTTGTATCTTCGGGGGCGATGCCAATGCCGGTATCTGTAATTGCGATCGCCCAATTTCCTTCTCCAGCAGGGCGGCAACTTAATTCAATGCTACCAGATTCTGTATAGCGAATGGCATTGCTCAACAGGTTGATCAGAATTTGTTGCAGCCGCCCAGAGTCAGAGATTACTTGTGTTGGCCGGCAGTCGCTGGTAACAGCGAGCTTTAATCCTTTAGCATCAGCAATTGGCTGCATTATCTCTACTACGGTGTTAATTAGCGATCGTACATTAGTTGGCCGCAAGTTAAGTTTAATTTTTCCGGCTTCGGCGCGAGAAAGTTCTAGTGTGTCATTAATCATGCGAAGCAACTGTCTGCCGTTACGCAATACTCGCTCGATGTGTTCGATGCCGGGGAGGGTATCTTTGATTTCAGATTGCCATTTTTCTTGGCGCAAAAACAGTTCGGAATAACCAATAATGGAGTTGAGAGGAGTCTTGAGTTCGTGAGCCAAATGGTAGACGTGTTCTTGATTGACGCTGACGAGGCGAGCGAGTTCTTGATTGGTGAGTTTTAACTGAGTTTGAATTTGTTGAAGTTCCTGCAGCCTCTGAGCGACGTAGCTGTTGAAACACTGGGCAATTGCTTCGTCTACTACGGCATCTATCAGCCTAAAAGCTCTGAATACGTCGGCGGTGGTTCCTGCTAGCAATTCTGATTCTAACTGCGAGAATATTACTTGACGCAATAAGTGGTATTCCCGGGCTACTTCTGCTGCGTCGTAGCCTTGTTCTGCTCTGAGAAATCCGTGATCTAAGCTGGCTTCAATTATTAGTTTGATTTCGCTGTGTTGATATTGGGAAAGCACAGTGGCCATCGCCTCCAGCAAGTGAGGTATGTGATTTTCGATTGCTGAGTGCGGTAAGGCGTCAGCGCTTTCAATTTTCCGATCCTGACGAACTGCTTCAATCCACTTCTTGACGATAGTATCGGTTTTCTCGGCGAGCACTTGGCTGTAGTCCATGATGTCTGCGTGGGGGTTGAGTTTGGCAGATATTGCCCATGCTTCATTGTAGTTGAGCGCTCGCCAGATTGCCATACCAAACTTCTGGCGATCGCGACCCTGCCAAAAGAAGTAGTTTTGAAGTGATTTTTTCGCAGTGCCGGATCTCTCTCTAGGGCTCGATCCCAGCTTGTTGCTACAATAATCAGCCGTTCAACCTATTGACAGAAGAGCCATAAAGTAGTAGATTGCCTCACACTAATAGTTTTTAATTTTAAGTTTTAAATTTTTCAGGGGAATAAATGGAAAACGTACAAGCTGCGATTGCTGCAACAACATTTATATGTGTAGTTTTCTTAATAATTACAGAATGGATACACCTAACAGTTGCGGCATTTCTGGGAGCGGTAATTCTGGTTTTTACCCACGTGATGACGTTAAACAACGCGATCGAATATATCAGTCGGAGTCACGCAACACTGGGCTTATTTTTCGGAGTCATGGTAATGGTGAGAGCCTTTGAGCCTACCAAAGTATTTGAATATTTGGCAACTCAAATAGTTATTTTGGCTAAAGGCAAAGGCAAAAATTTATTGCTGGGCATTGTCGCAATTACTACGCCAATTTGTGCAGTTTTGCCCAATGCTACGACAGTCATGCTGCTAGCACCATTAATTCCGCCAATAGCCGAAGAAGTCGGGGTAGATTTTGTACCCTTACTGATTTTAATGGTATTTGTGGCTAACAGTTCGGGACTGCTGACAATCGTAGGCGATCCGGCGACATTTATTGTTGGCGATGCTATTAACATGAGCTTTGCAGATTACCTAGCTCAATTAAGTTTGGGCGGGGCGATCTCAGTAGCAGTCTTAGTGGCGATCCTACCTTGGCTGTTTCCCGAAATCTGGAACAAAAAATTAGAAGATTTGGATAACTTGCCGCACCCAAAAATTAATCACCAGCGAGTCTTAGCAGTGGGCGGTGTAATTATAGCTTTCGTGCTGACATTTTTTGTAATAGGAGAGTCTCTGCCCGTGCCTATTTCACCGGCGGCGGTTGCTTTGTTGGGGGCTGCATTGGCAATGCTCTTAGCTCACCATTCCCAAATTGATTCTGTTAATAATATTTTGCGGGATTTAGATTGGAGCACGCTGCTATTTTTTATGTCATTTTTTGTGCTAATTGGCGGTTTGGAAAAAACCGGGATTATCGGTCATCTGTCAGGTTTTTTAGCAGTTATTTTAGGAAAAAATATTTTTTTGGGTTCTTTAGGTTTGTTATTTGTTGTGGGTTTGATGTCGAGCGTGGTACCCAACATTCCGCTGGTGGTGGCGATGGTGCCACTGCTAAAACAATACGTTGTCAATGTCGGGTTCGCACCGGCAGAAATCCTGGCTCCAGATTTTGCAGGGCAGTTTCCAATCGAAGTGCTGCCGCTATTTTATGCGATGATGTACGGGGCAAATTTAGGGGGAAATGGCAGTTTGATAGGAGCTTCTTCTAATATAGTGGCGGCGGGAATTTCCGAGCAGCACGGGCGCCGGATTTCTTTTCAAACTTTTCTGCGTTACGGATTTCCTGTGATGGCGTTGCAATTGGTGGCTGCGGCTGTTTATGTAACTATTCGGTTTCTGATTTAAAGAAGTCAATCGATTTTAGATTTTAGATTTTAGATTTTAGATTTTAGAATTGACCGCACGGATAAATACGTTCGGCAAGTTTCATCGGATACAGGTTTTTTATTTCTGGACGGATGAATCGCGTGGCGGGTATCCTGGATGCGGGAATTGTCATCAGTCATTAGTTATTAGTCATTAGTTTTGTTGCGACAGGAATAAAGAAGGAGTAAGGCGCTTAGGTTGCAGCCTAAATATAGAGATTGAAGTGATTCCTGAATCTAAAATACATCCAATTCTAAGGGAAAAATTACAGTGAAGGACGAGCCAACTCCTACTTGAGAAACTAATTCGATTTTACCTTGCAAAAGGTTGACCAATCGAGCGACTATGGCCAGCCCTAAACCGGTGCTGTCATGAATGCCAAAACTCAGGGAGTTGTCGGCTCGAAAATAGGGTTGAAAAATCCGATCGCAGTCTTCTGAAGGAATGCCAATTCCTGTATCCGTGATGCAGATACTCCAATGTTTGTCTGACAATAATTCGGTTTTTATGGTAATAGTACCAGCTTGGGTGTAGCGAATGGCGTTGCTCGCCAAGTTGGTGATAATTTGCTGCAAGCGCAAGTAATCTGTCATAACTCGATCGAGAACCGGATCGCACTCAAGGGCGATCTCTAAATTTTTTGCTTTGGCCAAAGGCTCGATTATCTCGACAACAGTGGCGATCGCCGATCGCACATTTGTCGCACTTAACTGCAATTTTATGCGTCCCTCGTCGTACCGCGAGATTTCGAGACTATCGTTAATTAATTTAAGTAACTGCCTGCCGTTGCTGAGGACTTTATCAATATGTGCCAAATTGGGAGCAGAATCTTTAAGTCGAGAATTGTTTGTTTGGCGCAAGAACAATTCTGAATAACCAATAATAGAGTTGAGGGGAGTTTTCAATTCGTGAGCTAAGTGAGATAGATTCTCTTGACTGGCGCGAAGTAAGCGACTCAGCTCTTGATTTGTAAGTTGCAATTGGTTTTGCAACTCCTGTAGTTCTTGGAATCTTGCCTGGGTATAGGTTTGAAAACAGTCAGCAATTGCTTCGTCGAGGGCGCTGTCAATCAAGCGATAAGCTCGGTTCACTTCAGCGGCTGAGCCTTTTAGCAATTCTGGCTCTAAAGCATCGAAAATTACCCTCCGCAGCAAGCGGTATTCCCGCGCAATTTCTTCGGCATCGTAGCCTTGTTTTGCTCTGACAGTCCCGTGTTCTAGACCTTTTTCTACGAGTGTCATAATGTCGCTGTCTTGGGATTGGGACAGCATAGTTGCGATCGCTTGCAGTGCGATGGGAAGGCTGTCGCGCACGGAAGTGTAGGTGAGTTGCTTGGCGGTTTCGATTTGCTCGTCAGCGCGAACAGCTTCGATCCAGTTTTGGACAATTATGTCAATTTTATCTTGTAGCGCTTGGCTAAAATCTATCATTGCTTTTATATAAATCAAGTAAGCGATCGTATTTTATATCTCCAGGTTAGTTTAATAGTTAACTTTTTGAATTTTCTCTCAACTTTTGAGCTTTGCCGATCGCCAATAGCTACTCCTCAAGACGTATTGACAAAATCAAATGCGCGTGCTAAAATTATTGAAATTGGCTTAAAAAGTCAAGCCTAATCGAGCACCGCGCGATCGAACCAAGCGTGTGGCTGGAGCGGAGGAACCAAATTTCGGGGCGAATCTCTACAGAATTAAAAAGCAAAGTTAAAAATTGCCAAATTAGAGTTGAATTTTTGATTTTGAAATCTAAGGAGAAGGACATCTCTCAGTCCTAGCCCGTCAGCTAACTTCGCAGGCATTGAGAAGAGACTGAAAAGCCAAATTTCTGAACAAGATAGTTTGGCTTCGTCAGTGTCTCAGGTTGGTATTGTTCAAGATTCTTGTACCTGCCCTGACTCTGAAGGAGTTTGAAATGTTCATACAGCTTAATTTATCTGCGATCGCAGTTGCAGGAGTTGCAGCGTGGAAGCGGGTAAAACCCGTTGTCATCCGAGATGCAGTTTTGTTGCCGGCGGCTGGTTTTTTGGGAATTCTCGGTGTGTGGTGGATTGTTGCCAGCTTCAACAGAGATTTGATACCCACTCCGTATCAGGCGTTAATAGCGAATTTAGATTACATATTCCATCCATTTTATCAGCGCGGGCCTGGAGATTTAGGCATTGGCTGGCTGCTGCTAGCGAGTTTGCGTCGGGTGTTGGTGGGATTTTTCCTGGGTGCAGCAGTGGCGATTCCCGTGGGATTTACAATCGGGATGTCGAAACCAGCAATGATGGCGCTCAATCCGCTGATTCAAATCTTCAAACCGGTGTCGCCGCTAGCTTGGCTGCCCATAGCGTTATCGATTTTTAATTTAGCAGAACCATCGGCAATTTTTGTCATATTCATCACCTCTTTGTGGCCGACAATTATCAACACAGCTTTGGGAGTTTCTAGCGTTTCCCAGGATTATCTGGATGTGGCGCGAGTGTTGGAAATGCCGCGCTGGAGGCGGATTACCAAAATAATTTTGCCGGCGAGTTTGCCATACATTTTTACAGGTTTGCGGATTAGTTTGGGAATTGCTTGGCTGGTGATTGTGGCGGTGGAAATGCTGACAGGCGGTGTAGGAATTGGCTTTTTTGTCTGGGATGAATGGAGCCGTTTGAACCTGAGTTCGGTATTTTTAGCGGTGTTTGTAATTGGCTTAACTGGACTGTTGCTCGACGCGGCAGTTGACAAAGTTCAGGAATTGGTAACGCATCGATCGATCCAGAGTCATTAGTCATTAGTCATTAGTCAGCAGCGAACAGTTAACTATCAATTGTTAACTGTAAGGTGCGTCGCTCATTGATGGTCGATTTTTGTTTGTGATGGTTGGTGGCGACACACCCTACAACTACAACTTCAAATCTAAAATCTAAAATCTAAAATCTAAAATTGTATGAGTGACAAGTTTTCCAATGAATGGAAGCGCCGAGAGTTTTTGCAAGGAATGGGCTTGGCGGCGGCGGGAATAGCTTTATCGGGTTGTGCAATTAGCGCGGATCGATCGGCAAAAGGACTCACTGAAGAAGCCTCAGCCGTAAAGCCGGTTGTCGATTCCCGAACCTTAGAAAAACCAAATTTAACCGTAGGATACGTGCCCGTTAACGATTGTGCGCCATTTGCGATCGCCTGGAAAAAAGGCTTTTTCCGCAAATACGGTTTAAACGTCCAACTCAACCGCGAAGCAAGCTGGGCAACATCCCGCGACGGCCTAATCTTCGGCCGCCTCGACGCCTCCCCTGTCGTATCCGGCGCCGTCACCAACGCCCGAATTGGCGCAGAAGGAGCGCGCCACGCACCCCTGTGCGCGGCAATGACAATTCACCGCCACGGCAACGCCATGACGATGAACAAAGCTATGTGGGATTTCGGTTTGCGCCCGTGGCACGAATACAACGGCAATTTGGAAGAATTTGGCAAACAATTTCGAGCCTTTTTTGACAGTCAGCCGCCGGAAAAAAGGGTTTGGGCAGTGGTGCTGAGTTCTGCGATTTACGAATACTTTGTCCGCTACATATCGGCGGCGGCAGGTGTCGATCCGTTCAAAGAATTTCGGGTAATTATTGTGCCGCCGCCGCAGATGGTAACTAATATCAGGATTGGCGCGATGCAGGCTTACATGGTGGCCGAACCTTGGAATACGCGGGCAATTCAAGGCAATTTGGGAGTGGGTTTTACCTTCGTGCAAGGCAAGGAAGTTTGGCTGGGACATCCCGATCGCCTTTTGGGAGTAATGCAATCATTCATTGAGGAAAATCCGAAGACTTATTACTCGCTGGTTAAGGCAATGGTGGAAGCTTGTCAGTATTGCAGCAACCCGGAAAATCGCAGTGAAATATCGGCGCTGCTGACTGAGAGATCGTTTACGGGGGCGAAACCGAAAAAAGGGGCGATCGACAAATTTACGAGGCCGGCAATAGTTGGCGACTACAACTATGGAGGGTTTGACGGAAAAGACCGCACCCTGCAATCCGAAGATGCAACTATTTTCTATGACATTCCTAAGAATTTGCCTCAAATACCGGGAAATCATTCAACATTTATGTGGCAGTCTCAGAGTATTTGGTTGATGACTCAAGCCGCTCGCTGGGGACAGATTAAAGAAGTGCCAAAAAATGCTGAGGAATTAGCTAAAAAAGCTTGGAGAACCGACCTTTACCGCCAGATTGTTGCCGAAATGGATCTCGATTGTCCGAAGGAGGATTACCAAGTGGAACCGGCGGAACTTTTTATTGATAAAAAGGCCTTCGATCCGAGCGAGCCGGTGGGTTATTTGAATAGTTTTGAAATTCGAGCCAACCGCCCTCAGTCTTTTTTTCAGTCTTAATGTTTGAGATGTTGCGCTTTTCCCAATGTCCCGCCAGGGAATTTATTCCCTGGCTAATAGCTAAAGTCGGTTGAAACCGACTGCCCAATTTTAGGATTTAGGCAATAGCAATAAAATTCAATTAACACTTTACTACTTTTTAGGAGAATACCGTGAGCCAATACTTTTCTACTTCTATCGAAGCCAGCAACAAAGTCAAGAAGCAGCCTGAATTTCTGGAAGTTAACAATTTGTTTAAGTCGTATAAAAATGGTGACGGTAGCGAATTTAGCGTTTTGGAAAATATCAATTTAAGTATTGGAGAAAACGAATTTATTTCGGTAATCGGTCACTCCGGTTGCGGCAAATCAACGCTGCTGAAAATAGTGGCGGGTTTGGAAAAACAGAGCGGGGGAATGGTGACACTGGAAGGAAAAGAAATCCGCAAACCGGGAGCCGATCGCATGATGGTATTCCAGCACTACGGATTGCTGCCTTGGCTGACGGTGCGGGAAAATATTCGGCTGGCAGTTGATGAAGTTTTGCAAAGTCTCAGCCGTTCAGAGAAGATTAGTCTTGTCAACGAACACCTAGCAATGGTAAACTTAACATCGGCCGCCGATAAATATCCAGACGAAATTTCAGGGGGCATGAAACAGCGGGTTGGGATTGCGCGAGCTTTGGCGATTCGACCGAAAATGTTATTAATGGACGAACCGTTTGGAGCGCTGGATGCTCTGACTCGCGGCAAGTTGCAGAAACAGGTGCTGGATATCTGGGAAAATCACAGGCAAGCTGCAATGATGATTACTCACGATGTGGATGAAGCTATCTATATGTCCGATCGCATTGTGCTGATGACAAACGGCCCGGCTGCGACGATAGGTGAAATTTTGTCAGTGCCGTTTGCGCGCCCGCGCGATCGCCAAGAGTTGCGGGAATCCCAGGAGTATTACGAACTCCGCAACTATGCTTTGAATTTTCTCGATCGCTACTTTACCCAAGACGAATAACGCCCGACGGACAGACCAAACAATTCACTTAAGAGAGGTCAAGCCTGTGAATCTCAAAACAATGTTAGCGCGTTTTGAAAGTGCATTGGGATACCAAAATTTAGCAGAAGAAATGGTGTTGCTGCCGGAGCCAAAAGTACCAGTTTTTAATACCTCAAAATCTCCAGAACAGGCAAAAACAATCAATTTTATTGTCGGTTACAACAGTTCTCCTCAAAGTCAAATAGCTCTGGATATTACCCTTTGGATGGCGCATCAAACTCGTTTAGTAACAACTAAAGAAGTAACTGTTCAAGTTGTCTACGTAATCGACGAACCGCCAAAAAGTTACGGCGAAAATACTGGCAATTTTGCTGTGGAAAATTCCCTGGCTAACACGCCAAAATTGTGGAAATTAGAGGAAACCTTCACCCTGAATTGTGCAGCGCCTGCGATCGCTTTACCCACCCAAATCCCATCGGTATCCCAGCAAAAAGATTGGATAGACCCGCATTATTTCCAAGCAATTTATGGTGAAAATAATGAGTACGAGGTAGCAGATAAGTTGCTGTGGCAAGCGCGCTGTTTGGCTGAGGAATGGCGCGGTTTATTCAAAGCTCATTTACGCATCGGGCGGGTTGCTACAGAACTGAGAAATGTGGTTGAATTAGAATCAGCAAATTTACTGTTTTTGGGCTGTGGTTCTGGCAACCACCGGCTGGTTAGGGAACTAGGCAATAATTTTCCGTGCTGCGTACTCGGTATTCCTTCAGCACTCAGCTATCAGATGGATGTTCAGCCTGAAGAAAGTTTGAGCAAGTTACAGTTTGCTACAGCTATGTCGGCCCATTAAACTTGTTAGCTCGTGGGGCCAGAATCTAATTATGTAAGGTGCAGCGCACCCTACCACTATAATTCGCGCGCCCAACCTTTTTTTGCGTAATAAGCTGCTACGCAGCTAAACCGGATAAAATAGCATTGCCTTTATTTTTGATTTTTCGATCCCATTTAATAACCAGT
>NZ_JAUBRP010000157.1:0-2482 GCF_036701935.1 Microcoleus sp. M2_D5
AAACATTCTTTCTTCTCGATCGGCTTCGCGCGTATTCTTTAACAGCAGTTGACCGATTTTTAAGTGAGTAGAGCGCTTTTGGTCTTCAGGAATGAGGGAATAGGCTGCTTGTTGGACGCGATCGTGGAAAAATTTGTATTTAACTAATTGGTCATTGTTAATTGGTAATTCCTCGGATTCTTCTCCACTGATGGATTTTGATAAACTGTTACCACATTCTTGATAAAATTTATAAACATCGCTAACTGGTAAAATCAACCCTTCTTGCAATGCTTTCCACAAAGCTGTTGCTGTTTCTGTTGGTGAATTTTCATCAACAATTGCTAATGTAGCCAAATCGAAATGATTGCCAATACAAGCAGCTAACTTTAAAACTTCCTGTGTCCGGGCTGGCAGCTTTCGCAACTGAAGTGCCATGAATTCTAGTACATCATCCGTTAGAGCCAAGGTTCGGACTATAGCAATATCGCACTGCCAATACCGAGCGGCAAAATTAAATTCAATTATCCCATCTTCATGCAAAGATTTGAGGAATTGTGTGCTAAAAAATGGATTGCCTTTGGTTTTCTGATAAACAAGTTCTGTCAAAGGCTGAGCCAACGCTGTAGAACAAGCTAAGGTATCGGCAATCAGACAATTCAAATGGAAGCGCTCCAGCGGATCTAGAGTAATGGTGTTTACCGTAGCTCCGGTTGTTTGAATGTCGGCTAATGTCACCATCAAAGGGTGTGCAGGAAAAACTTCGTTATCTCGATACGCTCCAATTAAAAAGAGATAGCGCCGTGAGCGATCGCTCGTCAGGAGTTGAATCAACTTCAATGAGGCTGAGTCTACCCATTGCAAGTCGTCTAAGAAAATAACGAGGGGATGTTCTTTAGTGGCGAAGATAGAGATGAAATTCTCGAATAACCGATTGAAGCGATTTTGGGCGGCACTGGCGACGAGTTCTGGTGCCGGGGGTGGCGAGCCAATAATCCGCTCTAGTTCGGGAATTACCTCAACGATTACCTGAGCATTTTCGCCCAATGCTGCCAGGATTTGAGTCTTCCACTCCTCAACTTTAGCATCGCTTTCCGAGAGCAATTGTCCCATTAAATCGCGAAAAGCTTGTACAAAAGCTGAGAAGGGCTGGCTGCGCGCAAATTGGTCGAATTTGCCTTTGATGAAGTAGCCACGCTGTCTCACAATTGGTTTGTGAACTTCGTTGACAACAGCGGTTTTACCAATGCCGGAGAAACCGGCAACGAGCATCATTTCGGTGCTGCCGGCACTCACGCGCTCGAAGGCCGATAGCAGGGAGAATACTTCGGTTTCTCTACCGTATAATTTTTCTGGGATGATGAAGCGATCGCACAAATCTCGCTGGGAGCGTGTCACTTCTGCAATAAGTATAAATACCCAAAAATACTAAGGCAGAGGTTTTGAGCTATTTTTGGGCAAAATCGGCGATAATAATGATGTCTTAATTAATGGCGATTGAACTATGACGGACGAAGAGCAACAGGCGATTCAAACACATGTAGAAGCTATTTCTGCAATTCTGTATGCTGATTGTGACCCGGAATCTTTGAAAACATTAGAAGATATCGAGCTCACGGTTAAAGATAAGGTGTTAACTCATGTGACACCGCAAATCGGAATTTTTTTATCTACTCAGCTAGTGGCACAAAAGCAGGAAGGGTAAAGAAATTAAAAAGTACATTAGGTGATTTAAGCATCACCCAAAAGCAAGCAGATAAACTAGGGTGTGGGAGCGGGAGTAGATTGAGTCCACATTTAGAAAACTGTTGTTTAAGACAGAGTGCTAATGTTGCATATCAACATGCAGCCAAAGATATTGAATATATAACAGGGATTACGGTTCCAGCCAAGACCCAACTCATATTAGTACATTATCAAAAATTTGAGCAGCCTTACGCAACAGCAGATATTACCGAGTTAAGTGCAGACGGTGGAAAAGCACGATTGATAACACCACTCGGAGAAAAATCTGAGTGGAAAGATTATAAAGCAATTGTGTCAGAAGCAGGGATAGTAAGTAGTTTTGACAAAAATGAGATCATCATTAATTGGGCCAATCAACAGCCACTAGCAAAACCAGTAAATTGTTTAGGTGATGGACATGATGGGGTATGGAATATATTCAAGGAAATTAGTTGTGAACAGGACAGAAGGGAAATTCTGGACTGGTATCATTTGAATGAAAACCTTCAGAAAGTAGGCGGTTCAATGAAGCGATTGAAGCAAGCCGAAACATACTTATGGCAAGGAAATGTAAAAAGTGCAATAGCACTATTCATACAATTGAATAAAAAGCCAGCAGTTAATTTTTGTAAGTATTTAGAAAAGCATAAAAAAAGAATTATTAATTACGAAGTTTTCCAGAAAAATGACATCTGTTCGATTGGTTCTGGGGCAGTAGAATCAGGAATTAAGCAAATAGGTAGAAGAATTAAAATATCTGGAGCAAGTTGGAAATCAG
>NZ_JAUBRP010000043.1:0-9832 GCF_036701935.1 Microcoleus sp. M2_D5
GAAGAAGTTTTATCTCTCTGTGGTTGGGACTATATCCTAGAAGCTATATTAAGTGCAGGTTCATAGTGAATTGGTATTAGCAGAATTGTTTGGAAAAAGCAAGGAACTGCAAGAAAAATGCAACTTAGGATCGCGAATTAAATAACTTACAATTTTAATTGTTATTGTGGGATGGGCGTCTCGCCCGTCCTTAAAAGACGGGCGAGACGCCCATCCCACAAACTTATGGAAGTTATTTAATTCTCATTCCTTAATTCTAGTAGCTGGCAAACTGCGGGTCGAAGAAACCGACGACTACGAAGAAGCAGAAGAAATTAAAAAACTCTACACAATTATCGACCAATACAACCTTCACGGTAAAATTCGCTGGCTGGGAGTGAGGCTTTCCAAAAGCCTCTCCGGCGAAATCTACCGGGTAATCGCCGACGGCCAAGGTATATTTGTTCAGCCAGCCTTATTTGAAGCTTTCGGCTTGACAATTCTCGAAGCAATGATTACCGGGATTCCCACTTTCGGAACCCAGTTTGGCGGCCCGCTGGAAATCATTCAAGATGGCGTAAATTAGTTTTATATCAACCCGACCAACCACCAGGAAACAGCCCCAAAAATACTAGATTTTTTATCAAAATGCGAACACAATCCAAACTATTGGTATGAAATTTCAACGCGAGGAATTGACCGAGTTTAGATCGCGTATACGTGGAAAAGTCACACTACCAAGCTGCTGACGCTGGCGCTGACTTACGGTTTCTGGAACTACTCATCCAAGGAAAACCGCGAAGATATGCTCCGTTACATAGAGCTTGCTGTTTTATCTGATTTACAAGCCAAGAGCAAAGGCTTTATTGGCAGATCACGCAAATCGATAAGTCGCGAGTTTTGCTTTTTATATCAAATCTGTTGCTATCGGAATTATTCATCTCTTTCTTCCCTTTCTCTGTATCCTCTGCGTCCAGATGGTTTAATAATCCCGATACAACTTAAATCTTGCACCATTCTTAAGAAGAGGCTTTCCGGCCTGTTCCACAGGAGATGAATTTTCTCGCTTCACAGGCCGAAAAGCCTGTTCCTAAACAAGTAATTGAGAATGGTGCAACATTTCAGATACAACCGAAATTGATGTTACGGGGGGATTCAAAGAAAAAACTTCGCCTTTGATAGATCAAATTTGTAAAAAATACACCTGTAACGATTTGTGAATAGCGGCAAGTTTTGTACCATAAGACTGAGGCTAAAAGATGTGGTTTATACGAAAATACGGGCTTTGGTAACGAAACATCTCGGAATCAACCGGCTTTATGAGGAATAGTGCGAACCGGCCCTACTTCTAACAGGTAACTTCTGAGTGCTGGTGTCCCCATTGCCGAAATTCTAGAAACCGGGGCAGATATATAGCAATCCTCGCATCAGTAAAAATATGTAGGGGTAGTGCTAAGAGTGCCTACCCCAGCCTGCATCGGGGCAAGCACGCGGGGTTGCCCCTACAAGAATTACGCAAATCATTTAGGATTGCTATAGCAACCGCGCCAGACGCTTAGAACTTTCTTAATGGCCTAAACCAATACGGTCTATTACCCCTTCCCTCGGACTTCTTGTTACCCGATCGCGAAGTCGAAAGTCATTCTTCCTTCTTGCTTCTGCTATATGTATCAGAAAGCTGTCCGGGTAATACAATTAGATTTAGAAACATGAAAACAGGGAAACCTTGTCAAACCTTACCAACAGGATGAAATTTATGCGTGTGACTACTGTTACGATTTTTAGCTTGATCGCTCTGCTCGCTCCCGGCTTAACCCGAAAGGCAATTGCTGCATTTGACTCAGAACCCTTGGTGCAGGAAGAGTACCGCAGAGACTTTACGAATCCCGCCGATCCGGGTGCGTCAGCATCGCCAGACGGAAAGTCCCAAGCAGATATGTTTAACAAGCCTTTTTACGCGGGCGAGCAGGCGCCAGTCAAAAAGGAAAAAACTATCTCGGCGGGAGCTGACGGGCCAGAAGTGGCGGCCATACAGCAGCGCTTGCAGGTGCACAGTTTCAAGGTGGGGACGATCGACGGTACCTATGGCTCTCGCACTACATCGGCGGTTCGTGCTTTTCAGCAGTCTAAGGGTTTGAACGCAGATGGCATTGTGGATAAAGAAACTTGGACAGCTTTAGCAGCAGATCCGGCGTCGGCTCCTGAAACTGTGCAGAACACTGCTCCAATTCTGAGCAATGCTGCTGTTGCCGGCAATCCTCCAACTCTTCTGAATAAAGGCGCTGTCGGTTCCAAGGTGAAGACGCTACAGGTGCGTTTGGAAATGCAGGGTTACGATCCGGGCCCGATCGACGGCATTTTTGGCGCTCGCACTGCTACGGCTGTCAAGAACTTTCAGCAGTATAAGGGTTTGATGGCTAGCGGCATGGTGGACGACACAACCTGGAAGGCGCTGGGCCAAAAGTAAGCGACGAGGAGTGAAAAATACGGAAAATTGCTGTGGCGATAACTCATGATTGAACCCGGTGTCCCAAAATGACCGGGTTTCTCGATGTTGAGCGATCGAGCAATTTGGTCATCAGCCTGGGAATTTATCCGTGGGTCGCTTTATTTTATCTAAAATCTCAAATCTCAAATCTCAAATCGATGTTGGGCGATCGAGCAATTGGGTCATCAGCCTGCGGATTTATCAGTGGATCGCTTCCTTCAATCTAAAATCTCAAATCTAAAATCTCAAATCGCTTGACCGAGCGCTCTGTTGTGTGCTATAGTATTTAGATGTCAAAATGCGGATATGGCGGAATTGGCAGACGCGCCAGATTTAGGTTCTGGTTCCGAGAGGAGTGAAGGTTCAAGTCCTTTTATCCGCACTTAAAATTTAATTGTAAAAAACACAGCCCGGCTAATTTTCCTGGCTGTATTTTTTAGATGGATTAATCTCAAATTCGAGATCCTCTTGCAGCAGCGCCGTATCCGCATTCAGGCTTGTTACCATTGGCTTTCCTCTTTTAACCGTTATCTTATTATACGATCGCCACAGCGAAGAAATCGATCGGGTTATTGTTTCCCATCAAACAGATGAAGCAGTTTAAGAAAACCAGTTTTCGATCTGCAAATCTTGAAAGTTTGCATAATCAGCGACATTTCGCGTTACTAGAATCAGATTGTTGACTTTAGCGATCGCTGCAATTTGTCCATCAGCATAAGACGGTGTAAGACCAATCGGAATGAGTCTTGCTCGTTAAGAAAGCGAACCACTCAGCAGATTCTTGAGTGTAGGGCAAAATCGGTAATTTTCCTTTCACTTCTTCCTGAAGATAGACTTCGATCGCACGGCGACGCTTAGAGTCGGGCATCCGATAACAGCCTAGCAGAACTTCCTGCCAAACGATAGAGGCGATCGCCACAGTGGATTTTGCCTCAATTAGTCGAGCCATTACATTGGCATTTGGAACAGGACGAACGGGTTCAGAAATGATATTGGTATCGAGTAAATAACGCAGTGTCATTCAAAAATGACCTCGCGTCCTGCAAAAGTTCGATCGCGCACGTCTCCCCAAATTTCATCAGGATTTAAACCCAATTCTTGCAGTTGATATTTTTCCCGAAAAGTAGCGAGAGATTCTCCAAAGCTAAGTTGGGGATTTTTTGACTGTTTGCGACGTTGAATGTATTCGCGTAATGCGATTTCAACTAGGGTTTCGAGATCGATTTCTTCGTCAAGTTCGATCGCCTCTTGCAGCAGCGCCGTATCCACATTCAGGCTTGTTACCATTGGCTTTCCTCTTTTAACCGTTCTTTTATTATAGTTGCGACGCGCAGACCAGAAACCGGGTTTTTGCGAGAATTGTTGTTGACAGGCGTAGAAAACCGAAAAAACCCGGTTTCTTAGATTCTCGCGGGTGACCAGAAACCGGGTTTTTACGCAAATACTTCGCTACAGTGCAGAAACTCACAAAAACCCGGTTTCTTAGATTCTCGCGGGTAGCCAGAAACCGGGTTTTTACGCAAATACTTCGCTACAACCCAGAAACTCACAAAAACCCGGTTTCTTAGATTCTCGCGGGTAGCCAGAAACCGGGTTTTTACGCAAATACTTCGCTACAGTGCAGAAACTCAAAAAAACCCGGTTTCTTGGATTTTACAATAAAATGAAGACTACCGAATCGACAAAGCATATGACCAAAGAAGAATTGTTGCAGTTAATCGACAAAGCGGCTGATGAAGGCCAGACAGAATTGGATTTGTCGGGGTTGGGGTTGGAGGAATTGCCGCAGGAGATTGGCAAGTGCACGCAGCTTGAGACGTTGGTGTTGGGGAAGGTGGAGAAATGGAAATGGGCTGATGGTAAATTGACTCCGAAATTAATCACCAATCAATTAAGTACACTGCCGGAGGAATTGCGAGCGCTGGAAAATTTGCGCTCGATTAACCTCAGTGGCAATCCATTCGGAACAATCCCAGAATTGTTGCTGGGAATGAAGCAGTTAGAGAATTTAAATTTAATTAGTATTGGTTTAACAGAAATTCCAGATGCGATCGGGAAACTGTCCGATCTGACAAAGCTTTACCTCAGTGGCAATCAGATTACCTTTATCCCAGATGCGCTCGGTCAACTGTCAAATCTGATACAGCTTGACCTTGGTACCAATCAGATTACCTACATCCCGGATGCGATCTGTCAATTGTCGAATTTGACATGGCTTAACCTCAGTATCAATCGGATTACCCAAATCCCAGATGCGCTCTGCCAACTATCCCATCTGACACTGCTTGGTCTTAGTGAAAATCAGATTACCTTTATCCCAGATGCGCTCTGCCAACTATCCCATCTGAAAGAGCTTTACCTCAGTAACAATCAGATCCAAATCCCAGATGTGCTCGTCCAACTGTGTAGTCTGACACGCCTTGAACTTAGTAACAATCAGATCACACAAATCCCAGATGTGCTCGTCCAACTGTGCAGTCTGACACGCCTTGAACTTAGTAACAATCAGATTACCTTTATCCCAGATGCGATCGCCCAACTGTCTCATCTGACAAAGCTTTACCTGTGGAACAATCAGATTACCTTTATCCCAGATGCGATCAGTCAACTGTCGAATTTGACACACCTTGACCTCAGTCGCAATCAGATTACCCAAATCCCAGATGTGCTCGCCCAACTGTCCTGTCTGACAGAAGTTAACCTCAGAAGTAATCAGATTGAAAAGATTCCTGAATGCTTGGAAAGACTGCCAAAACTTGAAAAACTCGACCTCCGCCGCAATCCCCTGCCCATTTCTCCAGAAATCTTAGGGCCCGCCAACCTGAGCGAAGATCCCGGTACTCCCGCCGCGATTTTTAACTATCTGCGCCAGCTCCGCAGTGGCGAAGTTCGCCCCCTCAACGAAGCCAAAGTCCTCCTCGTCGGGCAAAGCAGCGTCGGCAAAACCTCCCTCATCAACCGCCTCACCCACAACCAATACAACCCCAACGAGCCCCAAACCGACGGACTAAACATCACCAACTGGCAAATTACAGTCAACACCAAAAGCGTCAAACTCAACGTCTGGGACTTCGGCGGACAAGAAATCTACCACGCCACCCACCAATTTTTTCTCACTAAACGCAGCCTCTACCTCCTCGTTTGCAACTGCCGCACCAGCGAAGACGAAAACCGCCTCGAATACTGGCTGAAACTGATCGAAAGCTTCGGCGACGCATCCCCCGTCATCATCATCGGCAACAAGTGCGACGAACAACCCCTCGATATCAACCGCAAAGCATTGCGCGACAAGTATCCCAACATCAAAGCCATTATCGAAACATCTTGCCAAAGCGGAACGGGAATCGACGAACTCCGCAATGCCATTCACGCCGAAATCTCCGAACTCAAAGAAGTCTACGACCTTTTGCCGCTAAGCTGGTTTCAAGTCAAACAGCGCCTCGAAAACCTCGACAAAGATTTCATCACCATCAGCGAATACGCCACCATCTGCGCTACAGAAAACATCCTCGCAGAAACCGACCAAACCCAACTTATCGGACTGCTGCACAACCTGGGCATTGTCCTCAACTTCCGCGAACACCCCATCCTGCAATCCACCAACATTCTCAATCCGCATTGGGTGACGGAAGGTATCTATGCCCTCCTCAGCGATGAGGAACTTAAAGTCAAAACCAAAGGCATTCTCACCTACGCCGACCTCAGTCGAATCCTGGATTCAACTAAATATCCCAGCCACCGCTACCACTGTCTCGCCAGCTTGATGGAAGAATTTCAACTCTGTTTTCCCATCAGCCATTGCGGCGCGCCAACTTTCCTCATCCCCGGTATTTTGCCCAAAGAAGAACCGCAAAACACCGAACTTGCAGGCGAAACTTTGGAATTTCAGTATCACTATCGCATCCTCCCCGACAGCATTCTCTCGCGCTTCATCGTCCTCACTCACGAGAAAATCCACAACTGCACTCACTGGCGGACGGGGGTAATGTTGGAGTATCGCGAAGGCGCTGAAGTCTACAATATCGCCCGAATTAAATCTGACCCGGAAGATGAAAAAATCTTTATTGCGGTTAGCGGGCGGGAATCGACGCGGCGTTCTTTTCTGAGTTTGATTCGCGATACGTTTGCCAAAATCCACAATTCTTTTGCGAATCTGGAAATTACTCAATGGGTGCCGGTTCCCGGTTATCCCGATGCCGATCCGCTGGATTACGAGGAATTGCTAGGATTGGAGGAGATGGGCGAGACTAAGGTTCGGGTGGGGAAACTTAAAAAAAGTTGGGATTTGCGGCCGTTGTTGGATGGCTATGAGTCGATCGAACTTCGGCGCATGAGGCAAAGGGGCGATGAAAAATATGGAAGAGAATATGATGACCTTGTAGAAATGGCTAAACTAGCAGTTAGTAGACCCATTATTACTAAAGCAGAAGCAAAAATGACTCAAAATTCTTCTGAAACCAACCACTTTCAAGGTGCTTTTCAAGGTGCTAACTTCTCCGGCAATATCGGCGGTTCGTCGAACAGCGCGGCAGTTAGCGGCAATCAATCCGTGCAAAATAATAATGCCAATACGGCGGAAATTCTCAAACTAATTTCATCCATGCGTGAAACCGCCACGCAGTTTCCCGAAGATATCCGCGATGGGATAATTATCGATATTGAAGATGTCGAATCTGAAATTAAGAAACCGGAAAATCAATGGAATAAAGCCAGGTTAAAGAAGAGCTTGACTGCGATGATTGCGGCTGGTACTGCGATCGGAGTTGGTATTGCAGGCATGACTGATTTTGCTGATAAGGCGATCGATGTCGGTCAAAAGCTAGGTATCGAACTCAAGCTACCGTCGGCACGGTAAACATGGCCAATCTGCGTTAATCAGCGTTAATCTGCCTCTATCTGCGGTTAAAAAAAGATAATTTCTTAACCGCAGATGACAATGGATAGACGCGGATTCACGCAGATGAATAACCAAATTTCATCTTAAATTTTTGAGTTTCTTCAAGTGCGATCGCCTCAAATTGTCCACCAACTGCCGCAACTGGTTCAAATTACCCGATTCCCCGCCATACTTCCAGCGCACGTAAGCTTGCGAAACTTCATCAATCACCTCAGCTTCATCAGTTGCATGATTGTCGCGCATTGCCTCAGCATACTCCAAAGGCGTTTGAGCTTTCTGCTTGGCAAAACCCCTACTCGCCAAATCCTTCAGCATTTCCTGATAAACCCCCTCCACCGGCGGCAACTTCGCCAGCCAGCGGCGGTGGCGCCACTTGCGCCACACTTGCCAAATTAACCAGCCAATAAAGCCAAAGGCGATCCCAGCAATCAAACCAGTAAATAACCCCACCCAACCCCTAGCAAACTGTCCCAAAAACCAGCCCACAATCAAAGTTATCCAGCCAATTACAAAACCTATGACTGAATCCAGCCCGCTTCTGAGAGGAGTCGGCAGCCAACCCGCAATCCACTGCCAAAAAGATTCCAGCGCACTAAAAGTCTGGTTGTCTTCCACCGAAGCCGGAATCAGCGGATAACCGGGAATCGGATTAAAACCAAACCAGCCGTGATTGGGAAAATATACCTCCGTCATCAAAAAAGCATCGGTATTTTTCACAACATAGTAACCAGTAAACGGGTTGAATTCCCCCGTATCGAACCCGCCCGCCAGTCGCGCCGGAATCCCGATCGATCTGAGCATAATTGTCAGTACCGTCGAAAAGTGGTCTGGATATCCCCCTGTAACTTTTTTGCCGCCCTGGGTGTTTTTGTAGCCAAACAGAAAAGCCTGGACTAAATCTTCACCTTCTTCTAAGTAAGGCAAAGCTTTTTCTATTTTGTAATTCGGATTTTGCTTTAAATATTGAGCCAAATACAAAGCTTTTTCGTAAGGAGAATCTATCGGTCTTTCCGACTGAGATACTCTAGTTCTTGCCGCCAAGATTTCTTCAGTTTTTTCTCGCACCTTTTTGGCAATTTCCGGGGGTACATCCAAATAAAACTTGCGAATATTTTTCGGGTAATCAGTACCAGTTTTACCTAACAAAGAGCGATCGCGAAAAGGCACATTAGAAATCACCGTATAAGTCACACCCTCTCCCAATGCCGCAGGCGATCGCAAACCCCCCTCCGCATCAATCGCCACCTCTGGACTAGGAAAATAAAGCTCCTTCGGCTTGTTTAAAGCTGGAATCAAATTCGGCAACTGAGCGACAATAGTATAACTTTGAATCACCTCTTGAGTCCGAGGCGCATTGGGAAACGGATTCAGATAAAATTGATAAGACCACCTAGGCCGAGTAAGCTTTTGAGCTTGTTCGTTGCGAGAAATTTCCCAACCCTGACCGGTGTATTTGTCAAAGCCTAATACCCGCCAAAAACCCGCAGCCTGCGATCGCACCCGCATCACCACTTCTGGTTTCATTTCCCCCCGCAAATTTTGATTGATGCGCTGGTTGAAACCGTAATAAAAAGTAGAGTCTACCTCTCCTGGCCCAGAGTCTGGGTTTCTCCCCGTTCCTCCGCCAGTTCCTTTTTCATTTCCCCCTCTAACATACCCTGGATTCAGAATGCTGCGCTCGTCAAACTCCCCCTGATATTCAATAGGAGCACTCACCGGAAAAGTCCGCAACTGATAGCCAGGGAGGCGCGGCAAAAACGCAAAAATAGTCAGCCCCAACCCGACAGTTATCAGCAGCAGCCCAGCAAAATACTTTGGGGATAAAGTAGCAGCAAATAGCGACAGGCTTTCATTTTTCCCTTTACCTTGTGCTTTTTCGCCAATGGCTTCTGGCTTCAAAAATCCCAAGCGCGATCGATAATCCAAAACCAAAGTCGGAAGCGCTAAAGCCAAAAACACCAACAACAGCGGCGCAAAAGTCAAGGTTTGGCTGAGAGTCGCTGCTACCCCTAACAAAATTAGCCCGATTACCATCGAATAGCCCAAATCCTTGCGGCGGGGCAAATCGAAACTGTGCAGCACTTGAAGTTGGATTAACAGTTGCGCCAAAACTAACCGCGTATCATTCAATTCTCCCACCAAGCGGCTAAAAAAAGCGAACAGCGCCACCAGCATTCCAATAGCTATGCAGAACTTAGCAGCTACATTGCGATCGCGGCGGCGGTACCAACTCCAAGTTGCTCCCACAATACTAACAGGCACAGCCCACAGGTTCAGGGCTTCTTCAGCAGCAACGTCAGTAGCTACAATTCCCACAATCACCAACAACTGAACTAGGATTCGCAGCAGCAAAGAATCCTCAATCACCGGCGGAGGCATGGCCTCAATCTGCTCCCACAGCTTACCCAACACAGGTATATTTCGCAGGTTATCAGTTGTCATGTGCACCCATCCAACGATTTTAGATT